>JAFWHR010000027.1 GCA_017511945.1 Bacilli bacterium
CTGGTGTATTATTTTATATCTTTATATACCGCGACGAAAAGTTTTAAAAATTTTGATTTTTAAAATCTTTTTGGCGTGGAACAAAAATCTTTTTGAGATTTTTGAAGAAAAGGTATTGACTTCTTATAGTTAGTCACTTCCTACTTTATTATAGCACATTTTTATTTCAATGTGAGAGGTATGTTTTCTTTATTTATAAACTGTTAAACGTATTTTTTTAATTCTATTATGTATCCTCCTTTTTTAGTTTTTTTGTATATTTTTTCAAATTTGTATTTTCCATGCCCTCTAATACTAAATATATCACCTACAGTTAATGACTTATCGTTTTTATATATAGGACTATAATTGACAATTACACTTTCATCTTTAAAAAGTTTTTTTACTTTATCTCTACTAGTTCCAACTATTTTAGAAACTATAGTATCTAACCTGAGTGAAGATACTATTAATTTATAAGGCTCGTACTCCCTTTTATAACTATTTAAAATAGAAATGTCTACTTTTCTAAGTTTTATACTTTTATCTCCTACTTTTGTAAATTCTCCTTTTATAACATCTTCCATATGTTTTAAAATTATTATGTAAAATTTTTTATCATTTTTTATTATATCTCCAAACAGTTCTGTATCGATGCTTAAATTATATATACTTCCCATAATTTCTCTATGAGTTATTTCTTCGTATGATACAATTTCAAATATTGTAAGTTTTGGCTTATCTTTTAAATATACTATTTGCCTTTCACAGTCTTCAAAAGGATTATATATTTTTGAACCTTTCACTAATGATTTAACTGTAGAGGCAAATAATATAGATAAAAAATTACTATATCCTCTTTTGTATATTAAATCTACATTTTTAGATATTTGATAATCTTTTTTAGACAAATAAACCACCTTTAGAAAATTATAATCAATTATTATTTAAAAAGATAGTCATTTTAATTATTTTTTTTACTTATATTGCATAAACTATTGTAATTACAGGGATTATTCCACTTTACATGAATTTGACACTCTTTTTTATGTTTGGTAAAATTTAAAAGGAAAGCGAAAAAAGGAGATAATTTATGAAGAGTAAAAAAGATCCTATATCGAGCATTTCAAAGGATCGTAAAAAGAGAAAAATGAAAAAATCTGTAGTTATTGCTTTTGCTGCAATTGCTATTGGAGTTGTTTTTTTAGGCTATACTAGTCATAGACTTTATGTCAAAAAAACTTATGAGAGTTTAGCGATAAACTTTACTAACAATAGGGAAATTGAATATGGAACATCTGATTACGACCCCATGAGTTTAGTTAAGACAATAAGTGATGGAAAAATAACTAAATACACATCTCTTGATACATCAAAAGTTGGAACTAAAAAACTCGTGTTTGAAATAACTAAAGATAATGTAGTTAAAAAAATTAGCGTAAAGGTTAAAGTTAAAGACTCTAACGCACCTACAATAACTCTTAAAGAGGATAGTGTAAATATCAATTTAGGTGACAATTACGATAATAAAAGCAATATTGAATCTGTAAAAGACGTAGTAGATGGAGATATACCATACAGTGATACTGAAACTCAAGGTGCTTACTATACAGTAAACGGAAATATAGATGTTAACAATCCTGGAGAGTACAACGTTACTGTAAAGGCTAAAGATGCAAATGGTAATGAAAGTGAAGTGTCATACAAAGTAAACGTTGTTAAACCAGCACCTGCTCCAACTCAAAATATACAAAATATTCAAAACGATAATATTGCTTATACAAATTCACCAGCAACTGTCGATACTTCATCAGTAATTAGTGCCGCATTTTCACTAATCGGTTCTAGATATGCGTATGGAGGAACAAGCCCATCTTCTGGATTTGATTGTAGTGGATTTGTTCAATACATTTTTAGTTCTGTCGGTAAAAGTATTAGTAGAAGTTCAGGAACTCAATTAAATGACGGTGTTGCTGTATCTAGAGATAATCTTCAAGCAGGAGATATAATAATATGGAGTTCTAACAGTAGTAATACACCAACTCACTCATCAGTGTATGTCGGAGATGGAAATATAGTTCATGCGATAAACTCATCAAGAGGAGTTCAAGAATCTAGTTTAAGTGCATGGGAATCTTACGGAGACCACATTGTTGGGATAAGAAGAGTTTAAAAAAATCACATAGTATAATGTGGTTTTTTTCATCTGTTAAATAATCATTTATAACTTTAGCTATTTTCATTAAGCTATCTATATTCATATACTTACTTATAAATTCCGTAGATTCATAATCTTCTTTTTTAAAGAAAAAAATCTCTAGACCATTTCATCTCTTCATATATAATTATGTCTTTTTACATTCAAAACTTTCTATATATTCAATACGGTTTGAACCATTCCACGCTTTTCTAATAAAGTCTTTAAATAAATCATAATACCCTATCTAGTATTTTCTTTAAGAAATCACTATTTTCAATAAGTCTTTTAGTAAGTTGCCTATCTAATTTTAAAAAACGTTTTATATTATCATCTGTCCAAGCTTTTTTCAAATATGTTTAACAATTTAAAAGTGCATTTTTAAAATAAAACTATCCCTTTTAGCTTCAAATAAATTCGATCCAAGTAATTTCTTATCTCGTCTAGTGTTTGACCTATAACCCACCAGCCTCATAATAATAGTATTCCACTTTACACGCATTAGATATATCATGTTTTTAAATAATAGACAATAAAATATACATTTTTTAAAAAAATTATTGCACAAAACTCATTAATATGGTATATTATAGAAGTAATTTAGTTGGACCCTTAGCTCAGTTGGTTAGAGCAATCGGCTCATAACCGATCGGTCGATGGTTCGAGTCCATCAGGGTCCACCATTTTATTTGCGGGTGTGGCGAAATTGGTAGACGCACTAGACTTAGGATCTAGCGCCTTACGGCATGGGGGTTCAAGTCCCTTCACCCGCACCATTGGGAAATCTGTCCAGACTTTTATAGTTTTGGATTTAATATAGAAAATATCAATTTCTAAAAGAAGTTGATATTTTTTATTATTTAAAGAAAGAAAAGATTTAAATGATTAATATTGTTTAGAAAAAATTACTTCTTTAATCTTTTCAATGAAGTTATATTTAATGAATAAGATTATCAAAAATCATGTTCATTATTTCTATAGTTTTTTCTTTCCTTTCATATCTATTCATTTTACTGTTGTGAATTACATTACACATAATTAATACAATGATTTTATTATCAAAATCAATAGTAAACATTGGTCCAGTATATCCACTAAAAGATATAGAATTTTCACTTGCTTTATTTGGAATATCATTTAATTTGTTTATCACATTTTTATATCTTGTTCCCATATTATTATATGTTTTTGGTATAATTATGGAATTATTGTTTAATAATAAGTTGTCATACATTTCATTAATATCATTACCACTAGATATTGATTTAAGTATCTTATAATTATCTTTATTAGTATCTCTATGTTGTAACATTAGTTTTATTGTTTCTTCTTTTAAAAGTGCATTATTCAAAAACGTTTTTAAAAAAACCATCAAATCTTTTCCTGTTGTAAAAATTGAAGCATGACCTAAATTCATTCTAAAACTTTTCGCCATTCTAGCTTTAGTATCATGTACTAAACCAGGGTAAATATAATCAACAATTCTATCGGACGTCTGTTCGTAGTTATTTGATGCGCATTTTTCTGGATTTGGATCAAAAGTGGTTTTGTTCATACCTAAAGGCTTAAATATTTTTTCACAGCAAATATCTTCAAATGATTTATTATATATTTTTTCTAAAATTATAGATAAGATGATATAATGTGCATCAACATATGTCGGAACACTTGATTTCACAAATGCAGAATATAATATTTTAAAAAAATCATTTTTATTTTTTGCATCTCCTAAATAACCCTTAGTCCATATATTTTGATTATGTGACAAAAGATCAATTATTTTAACTTTTTTTAAATTTTTAAAATTTGAATCTACATCATACACATAACTATTAATATCAATTAATTTTTCTTCATATGCTATATATGTAATCGTAGCAGTAAAAACTTTAGTTAAAGATGCAATATCATACAAAGTATCTTTTGTTGTCTTTTCTTTATTTGGTATTAACGCTTTATTTCCATAAACATACTCCGCAGTTTCGTTATTATTATAAATTTCAATAACATAACCAGGAGAATGTGTGTTTAAATAACTATTCAAATCAAAATCAATCATATATACCTCCGTTATAAAAATATCACTTAGACATATTACTAACAAATATTATATCATTTATTTTAATGAATATATCTCACTTTTACTTATTTTTTTAAAAATATACTATGTTTGTTTGAGTTATTTATAATAAAAAAATATTATATTTATTTACAAGAATTTCTTTTTACTAAACACCTAAATTGACTTTTCAAAAGTGAATATATATAATATAACTTAATTATTTATAAGAAAGGAGAAATATAATGAATGATGCAAATTGGAAAAGTGAAGGAACAACTAGATTCTTTGACACAGAACAACACCTATTATACATAATGAGAGATACATTTGATGAAATTGAAACTCCTAAAGGATACTATGAAAAAAAAGCAGATAATGTTTTTGTTGGGAAAAAAAAGTATGCGAGAAAGTTTTTTTGTAACAGCGTTCCCGTCGAAGCAACTCTGTACAAAAATGTTAAGACGAAAGAAACTTGTTATTACTTTCCAGGAAAACCTTTGATTAAAAAAGTTAAAAGACTTGTTAGATAGTTTCTTTTAACTTTTAATTTGATTTTTACTAATTTTACAAATATAATATATTAAGGTGAAGAAAATGAAAACAGTAAAAGAAGAAGGTATTTTTGAAATAATCATCAATAAGTCTAAATTTATTGGTATTATATGTAACGTTAAGAATGAGAATGAAGTAAATTTAAAAATAAAGAGAATCAAAAAAATATATAAAGATGCAACACACTACTGCTATGCCTATATTACTAAATTTAAAGAAAAGTGTTTCGATGATGGTGAGCCTAGTGGAACTGGAGGAATTCCCATTTTGAATGTTTTAAAGAAAAATAAACTTACAGACGTTTTATGCATAGTAGTTAGATATTTTGGAGGAATTAAACTAGGTTCTGGGGGACTTGTTAGAGCCTACTCATCAAGTGCATCTGGGTCATTACAAAAATGTACTACAGGAACTTTAGAAAAAGGATATTTAATAACTATAGAGTTTGATTATGAAAATTTAAAAAGTGTTAATTACATACTTAAAAACTGTAATATTATTAAAAATTATGAAGATAAAATTACTTATACTTTTGAAGTGCCTTTAAATGATTATAAGACTATTAATGAAATTGAAAAATACTGCAAGGTAATAAAAAAAGAAGAGATTTTGATTATTGTTTAGGTTTTAAAACCACTGCACATCTATTAGTCAAATCTACATCTTTTACATATCTTTTAAAAAGTTCAAAATCTAATTCTTTTATCTTTTTATGTACATCACTTATTACATTTCCATATAATCTGACTTGATTTACAATAGCAGAACATATCTCATATGGACTTTCAGATGATAAAACCATAGAATTTAATATGGCTTTTTTTATTAAACTAAATCTCTTTTCATCAAAATCTGTATTTTTTACTGTATTATCTATAAAATCTACAACTTTTTCACAATCTTTTTTTACTGTTGTCTTAAAGCATAGTGTATAAAAATCATCTACCTCTCCTATTCGCGGAGATATAGGTGACAAAAAGTTTTTATCATTTGATGTAATATCTACTATTTCAGATAAGCCTGAAAAATTCATATCGACAAACATTGAAAAATATATTTTATTTAGATAATCATCTTCTACTATATTTGGCTTTTTTATCTTATACATAACTAAAATTTCATTTGAAAAATTATCACCATACATTATCTGTCTTTCTCTAACAACTGTATTTGGCTCTTTTTTTTCTTTTAAAACTATTTTCTTTCTTTCACCAAAGTCTCTTTTACTATAAAATTTTCTTATAAATTCGAATGTTTTTTCAATATCTATATCTCCGCAAATAGTTAAAATCATATTGCTCGGATGATAAAATGTACTATAACATTTACAAAGATCATCTTTAGTAATGCTTTTGATATCTTCTAAACTACCTAACACAGTATTTTTATAATCTAAATTGTGAAATGTATTAAGTAATGCCCTATCATATACTTTAGAATAATTGCTGTCCATATCTTCCTTTTTTTCCTGCATTATTATTCCTTTTTCTTTCTCTACATTTTCTTCTGTAAAATACGGATCATGAACAAATGTAAGAAGTTCAGATAAATTATCAAAAAAGTGTTCTGCTCCAGTAAAGTGATATGACGTTATAAATTCATTGGTAAAAGCGTTTCCTGATGCACCGTTATTTTCAAATACTGTAAGTGGATCATAATCCTTTTTATCAAACAGTTTATGCTCTAAAAAATGAGCAACACCAGCTGGTACTTTTACAAATTCATCATCAACCTTAAATTCTAAAGTAGATCCACCAAATAGAGATGATATTCTAGCATGAATCATATATCTAGGTATATTACACAAGTATACTCTAAGTCCATTACTAAGTACATCTTCATATACTTCAATATCAAGACCTTCAACAATTATCTTTTTCATTAACTATCACCCTTTAATAAAAATGTAGTATCAATATGAACCTTTTTAGAAAACTCTTTTACAGCATCAACTGTAACTCTATCAATCATTTTTTTTCTAATTTTAATACTATCGTTACTCGTATATATTTCAGAGATAAAACTATTTACCATGTCATCTTGATAATCCTCAATGCTTATAAGGGAACTTTTATATATCTTTTTAACCCCTTCAAAAAGTTCTAATGAGAAATCTCCTTGTGTAACTTTATCCATTTGTTTTTGAATTAAATCATAAGTTTTATCAAAATTCTTTCCGTCAATTCCCGCATATATTTTCATAATTCCGGATACTCCTCTTCTAGATGCATATATATAATAACAAAGTGAATTTTCTTCTCTTACCGTTTGATTTAATAAACTGTTCATTCCACCACCTAAAATCCATGAATAAACTGGAAAAACGTATTTTCTCTCAAATTCACTCATATCTATAACTTTACATCCAATTATTAAATTGCTTTGAATGTTATTGCTTTCTTCAATTACAATATTAGGTTTTATATTGTAATCTTTCTGACTTATAATGTGATTTATTATCCCTTTTCTACTTTCTTTATATTTGACATATTTAAAAACTATATCTTTCATATCGTCTATATCATTTCCGCAGATAAAGACATCTAATTTTCCTTCTGTCATAATCTTTGTATAAAAATTGTAAAGCTGTCTATTAGTAAGTGTTTTTAGTTTTTCTATCAGTTCATCTAAAGTGTAATTTTTATAACCTAAATAGTCCATCTCTTCATCTAATCTCTCATCCGCATAATCTCTCGGATGATCTTTAATTGAATTGTAATACTCTATCAATTTAGATTTTTTTATTTCAAAAATCTCTTCATCAAATAGACCATCATTAACTTTAGGTTCAAATAAAAAGTGACTTACAAATTTAATATTTTCATCATTCATACCTTTTTCAGTATACTTTTCACAAGCAAATGTTGCGGTTAAAGATATGATATCCTCATGACCACTTTTAACTATATTAATAGAATAATATGGATCATATATAAGTGCACATGCTTCATTTATCTGTTTTATTGTATCGTATTTACTACTTGATGAGATGAGGATTCTCTTAAGAAGTGGCAAATATATATCATTATCTCTTTCACTTTTTATTCTTATGTTTACTTTATACTCTACAGTTTTAAATCTATTAGTTTTTATTAAATAGAGGTCGTATCCATCCATAGCATATTTCAAGTTTTCATCCCCAATCAATTATACTGTCAAGTGCAAGTTCAATCATCTGATTAAGTCCTTTTTCTCTTTCTTCAGTTGATGCAATTGTGTTTATGTATTTAGAGTCGACAACACTCATTAAACAAGCTGCTTTTTTACCTAATAATTTAGCTGTGTAAAAAAGTGCGAAAGCTTCCATTTCAGCTGCAATAGGATTTATTCCTTTTGGAATTCTATTCATAAATTTATTAATATCTGTCATGTAGGCATCAAAACATTCTAAGCATGCAGTAGTACCTTTAAATAGATCTATTCCCTTTTTATCAGCAGTTTTAATTATAATATCATTTAAACTTTTATCAGATCTTACTAAATGACAATCCTCATTATTTAAAGTATAGGCAAAATTACCCTCACTATACACTTCTTCTGATAAAATAATATCAAAAAGTTTTTCTTCTTTTAAATATCCTCCGCAAGAGCCTATTCTGATTATCACATCAACATCATATATTTTATACAACTCATATGCATATATTCCCATACTCGGAATTCCCATACCAGATGCCATAACTGTTAATTTTTTACCTTTATAAAAACCAGTAAAGGCATACATTCCTCTAACTTCATTTACAAGTTTATAATCATCTAAATATCTTTCTGCAATATATTTTGCTCTTAGAGGATCACCAGGCATTATAACTATATTTGCAATATCCTCTTTTTTAGCCTCATTATGTGGCGTCATACAATCAACCATCCTTTCAATTTACATAACTAGTTTATCAGTTATAATAGTTTAATGTCAATAATAAGGAGGGAACTATCTTTCCTCCTTTATCTCAATATTATTTTAATTATCATAATATCAAAATATACTCCTACAACTCCGATATAACATCGATACGCTTGTTCATCAATATTATTTTAAAACAATTAGAAGTTTTTTTAATATTTATTAGATATTCAAGTTATTTTTGCAAATTCATCACCTTTATTAGCAAATTTAATAACATGATTTTCACTACATCCATTTAGAAAGAAGTAGATTTACTCTCTACTTCTTTAATTTCCCATTTTTAAGTAAATTAAGTAGTTTTATGTTTTGAATGGCCGAACCTGTATAATTAGTTATGCCATTGTTATAAGCTATTCTCTTTCTGTTTTCAAATGAAGAATCTACTCCTATACTTTTAAGTCCATCTACAAATGATAATCCTCTATAATTTGATGAATAATAGTTGTTTACTCCTCTAAGTTTATTTAACATGTTTGTATTTTGAATAGAAGTTCCATAATACGGATCTGCATATCCAAGTTTGTGGTATAAGATTTCTCTTGCAGAAAAGGATGAATCAAAACCTGCTTGTTTTAAAGCATCTACTATAGATGTTCCATTATATCCAGATAAATCAGGTAAATCTATAGTACTATCAGAACTTCCACCCATATTAGTGAATATATTTCTAAATAGTTTATTCATATCAACATTACCTTTTATACCGGATACTTTTCCAGTAGATGTATACTGCCACATATCATATTTTCCACTATATGTATTATTATCACTCCACTGAGCAACCCATATAGTAAATCTATCTTGAAGTTTTTGATAATCTAAGTAAGTTGTTAGAAAGTATTTATTCGCATATATTCCTGCCCAATAACCACTCTTTTCAATTTTTGTGCAGAAAGCTTCACACATATCTGTTAGGGTTTTCTTTCCTAAGGTTTGCTGTGACTTATCTTCTATATCAAAATATACAGGAAGATTGAGTCTTCTTCCAGATAGCCATTTGATTACAACGTCAGCTTCTCTTTTGGCTTCCTCTACATTTAAAGCATAAGAATATAAATATACACCAACAGGAATGTTATATGATGTAAAGCCCTCATAGTTTCTTTCAAATTTTGGATCTTTTTGACTTTCATACATTCCATAACCAATTCTAATAACCGCAAAATCTACGTTTTTAGATACTTTATTGAAATCTATATCTCCCTGATATTTAGAAACATCAACTCCAGTATATTCCACTTTTTACCTCCTATTATTTTATATGATATGAAATATATTTGGAAACGGATATAAACTAAAAAAAGGACTATTTTCTATTAGCCCTCTTTGGAATAAGCATTTTAACTTTCTTTAAAACTTTATAATCTAAACTGTTATCATCATTTAAAGATACGTAAGTTTGATCTCCATCGTGATTAAATCCTAGTTTAGGTTGTCCATTTAAAAAGGTAACTTTAAATTCATCTGTGGAAAAACTATCTATATATTTTGAATATTTCTTTAAATCTAGTTTCTTACCTTCTTCACTAAACAAATCATATAAAAGTGGCATAAGTTTTAATTTAGGTGCTTTTTTAATAATTGTAACTTCAAATATTCCATCATGTATTTTTGCTTCTTTAAAAATTTTAAATCCAGCAAATGTCTTACTGTTTGAAACTATTAAAGTCATCGCATCTGTATTTACAATTTCACCATTTTTTTCATATTCTATTTTTAAAGGTTTATGAATAATATCTGGAACAGTTGTTAAACTCATCATCCCAGTAAACATGTAATAACCTAGTTTACCAAAATTTTCTTTAAACGATTTAGGTGTCTCATAAGTTAAATTTGTAAAAGTTCCACAGCACGATACATATGCGAAGGGAACATCTCCAGCTACAAGCATGTCAACATTTACTTCCTCTAGTTCATCTTCTCTTTTAAATAGATCTATTGAGGCCATTTTCATTCCTTTAAATAGTCCTAAATTATCTGCAGTGTCATTAGCTGTTCCAACTGATATATGGGAATAATATGCTTTTTGATTTACATCTCCTAAAGCAATATATGCCTCTCCCAATGTTCCATCTCCACCTAATGTAACTATATAATCACATTCATCATTTGCCTTTTTGACAAGTTCTATAACGTTACCGGGATATCTACTTGGATATATTTTTATGCTTCCATATCTTTTAAATGTATTATAAGCTTTGTTTAAAACTGATACATCAAATCCAGTCGCATTTGGGTTATAAACTATTGCAGTAACCAAATTAATCACTTCCTTTTAATGAGGATATATTATATAGTATTTGTAGGATATATGCAAGTTTGTATTTTTTCTTAAAAAATAGTAATATTAAAGTAGCTTATTTATCTTTCTGAGTAGGCTTAGAAAAGGAGTGTATTTTATGGGAAAGAAACTGTTTGGAGTATCTACTCTAACAATTGTAGGATTATATGCGATGTTATCGGTTATAATTTTACTTGCATGTATGTTTATGAATGTTAGTATTCTTATTGGTCTTGGAGTTTCTATCGCTATTTTAATAATTCAATTTTTAATCTCGCCATTTTTGACTGATTTAACGATGAAATGGTTTTACAAAATTGATTATAAAGCAGAATTACCAGAATACTTAGAGAATTTTATCAATTTAACTTGTAGTAAACATAATATGAAAAGGCCTAAAATCGGTCTTATAAATGATGGTGCACCTAATGCTTTTACTTATGGAAGAGGGAAAAATGATGCGAGACTAGTTCTTACAAGAGGTATTTTTGAACTTTTAAGTGAGGATGAGGTTAAAACTGTAGTAGCTCATGAATTTGGTCATATTGTTCACTATGATATGCTTTTTATGACAGTTGCACAGTTAGTTCCACTTGTATGTTATTTTGTCTATCAGATGTTTATAGATAGCGATAGTAACAACAATAATAATAATGGAGCTCTTATTGGCGGAATTGCATTTGCCCTATATATTATTTCTGAATATATTGTACTTTGGCTATCTAGAACACGCGAATATTATGCAGATGAATTTTCTTTAGAAGAGACTAAAAATCCTAATTCTCTTGCAAGTGCACTTGTTAAAATTGGATTTGGTCTTAGTGTTCCTAGTGAAAATGAAAAGTCCTCTGATAAGAAGAAAAAACAACGCTCGGCAAAAGATGTCGGAGCTTTAGGTATATTTGATTCTAAAACTTCTAAATCTCTAGTTGTTGCTTCTGGTAATGACATTAATAATAAGAGTGTTATTAAAGATGCAATGAAATGGGAAATGTGGAATCCTTGGGCTAAACTTTATCAATTACATTCTACTCACCCACTTATCTCAAAGAGGTTAATCGCAATATCTAACAGATCTAAAGAATTTGGGCAAGAACCTTATATCAATTTTGATTACAAAAAACCTGAATCTTATGTAGATGACTTTGCTGCCGAATTATTAATTGCTTTTATGCCCAGTTTAATCTTTATTGTAAGTGCAATATTAACTTTTGTATTTATAAATGATCACAATGAGAAAATGGCATTATTAATAGGCGGATGTGGTTTGATTATTACTGCTTTAACTTCATTTATCAAATTTAAAAGAAGACATAAATCTGGATATACTAAAACAAATGTAGCTAATTTACTATCAGAGGTTAAGGTTTCTGATATTACATCTATTCCTTGTGAACTTGAGGGTAATATTATAGGTAAAGGTGATCCAGGATGTATTTTCAGTGAGGACTTTATAATTCAAGATGAAAGTGGAATAATATTCTTAGATTATAACCAACCTATGTTTATTATAAATAAGGTATTTGCTTTGTTTAAGTCTCACAAATATATAGATAAAAAAATAAAAGTTAAAGGATGGTATAGAAGAAGTCCTGTTCCATATGTCGAAATTTATGAATACGAAATAGATGGTACAGTTAAAAAAATATATACTTATATTTTCAGCATTATATTATACATTTTACTTGCAGCTATTGGATTTGCTTTAATACTAGTTGGTCTATAATTATTTATTTAAAAACTCCTTTTTTTCTAATAGTAGAAATGGAGTTTTTTTTATAACACATATAAATTGTAAAATAAAACCGCTGATAATCAACGGTTAATTACTTAATGGCGGAGTGAGAGGGATTTGAACCCTCGCGGCAGTTGCCCGCCCTATGCCCTTAGCAGGGGCACCTCTTCGGCCTCTTGAGTATCACTCCAGTTACATGTATAATTTTACAATAATTAAACATGCATGTCAATAATGTTCTATCAAAAATGTTCACAAGTTTTATATGTGAACATTTATATTTCATTTTTTATTAGTGTTTAAAAATTTAAATACTAGTGCTGCAACGGCTGAACCTAATAATGGGGCAACTATGAAGACCCATACTTGACTTAATGCTTTACCACCTAAGAAAAGTGCTGGCGCAAGGCTTCTGGCTGGATTTACTGATGTACCCGTTAAGTTAATTCCTATTAGATGAACAAAGGTTAAGGTAAGTCCTATCACAATACCGGATACATTTGATTTAGATTCATCACTTGTAACTCCGAGAATAGTATATACGAAGACAAATGTTAGTATACATTCTGTCACTATAGCACCTAGCATACTTATTTTTGTTGCTGATAGTGATCCATATCCATTTGCTCCTAATGATTCTACTCCTATATTTGTATTACTTAAAATAAAGTAAAGGATAGTTGTTCCTAGTAATGCACCTACAATTTGAGCAATTACATAAAAGATAAAGTCTTTTTTATCCATTTTTTTACTGATTAGCATTGCAAGTGATACTGCAGGATTAACGTGACAGCCTGAAATACCTCCTATTACATATGCCATAGCTACTATTGCAAGTCCAAAAGCAAGTGAAGTAGCAACTAAATTTCCTCCAGAAACCACTGCAATTCCAGTTCCAAATAATACTAGTACCATTGTACCTATAAGTTCTACAATATATTTTTTCATAAGTTTCTCCTTTCATTTTAATTGTACTCATGCAATTAATATCTGTCAATAAACTTAAGATTTTATTAGTATAAACAATTTCCTGGAGTTCTAGGAAATGCACTGACATCTCTTATATTATCCATTCCAGTCATGTACATAATAAGTCTTTCAAATCCCATTCCAAAACCTGAATGAACTGTCGTTCCATATTTTCTTAAATTCATATACCAAGCATATTCTTCTTTGTTCATTCCCATTTCTTCTATTTTCTTTTCTAATTTATCAAAGTCATCTTCTCTTTGACTCATGCCATAGGTCTCACCAATTCCTGGCATTTCTAAATCAGCATTAGCAACAGTTCCATCATCCATCTGTTTCATATAGAAACACTTTTTAACTTTTTCAGGCCAATAAGTAATAAATACGGGTGATTTAAAATATTCGGTAATATACCTTTCATGTTCTTTTGCTAAATCCTCTCCATATTCCGGTTTAAATTCAAAATCATTTTCGGCTTTCTTTAGAATATCAATACATTCTTTATAGGTAACTCTAACAAAATCATTGTTTATAACTGTTTTCAATTTTTCTATAAGACCATTTTCAGCATTTTTATCTAAAAAAGCAAGTTCATCCGGACATTTTTCTAAGGTATAGTTTATAACATATTTCATAAGTTCCTCGGAAATATCCATAATTCCTTCTAAATCGCAAAAGGCAACTTCTGGTTCTATCTGCCAAAATTCAGCTATGTGTAGTGGTGTATGTGAAGGATCAGCTCTGAATGTAGGCCCAAATGTATATATTTTACTAAAAGCTTGGGCAAATGCTTCACCTTCAAATTGACCTGATACTGTAAGTCCAACTGGAGAACCAAAGTATTCATTTTCATTGTTTACTTTATGTGTTTTTGCTACTTCTTCAAGATCTTGAGTCGTAACTACAAACATTTCACCTGCTCCCTCGCAATCACTTGATGTTAGTATAGGTGTATCGGCATATATGTATCCTCTATCTTGAAAAAACTTATGAATTGCCATAGAAGCAACGCTTCTTATTCTAAAAACTGCTTGGAATGTATTAGTTCTAAATCTCAAATAAGACTGTTCTCTTAAAAACTCCATAGTGTGTTTTTTTTGCTGTATTGGATAATCTTCTGGACAATCACCATGCAATGTTATTTTAGTTACTTTTACTTCATAATCTTGTCCTTTTCCTTGAGAAACAATCAATTTTCCTTCTACTTCTATCGCACTACTAATGCGAAGTTTTTGTATTTCTTCAAAATTATCTAATGAATTATCATAGACGAGTTGAAGCTGTCTAAAAGCTGTGCCATCTGAGAAGTAGATGAAACCAAATTTTTTTTGTTTTCTGTGATTTCTAATCCATCCTTTTAATTTTATATCCTTTTCTAAATATTTTTTTTCATCTTTATATAGCTCATCTAAATAAATATAATCCATATTACCATCCTTTCAATTTATCTTTTTTCTATTTCTTTTGCCATCGCAGTTCTAGCTACTTTTGGATTAGCTGTTCCTTTTGTCTTCTTCATTATTTGGCCGGTTAAAAAGTCTACAATATTGGTTCTTCCTTTTTTGTATTTTTCTATTGCTTCGGGATTTTCATCTAAAACTTCATTGGCAATTCTAATTATTTCAACTTCATCACTCATCTGTTTCATCCCTTTTTCTTTTACGACTTCTCTTGGCGTTTTTCCACTAGTTAAAATATCTGTAAAAACTTCTTTTGCTTGATTAGAAGATATTTCTTTTTTTTCAACTAAATCTATAAGTTCTTTAAGCATAGAAGGTGTTAAAGTGATATCGTCAAATTCTAAATCAAGTTTGTTTATATTTCCTAGTAGATTAGTAGTAATCCAATTTGATGCTTTTTTTGGATTGGCTTTTAATTTTATACATTCTTCATAAAAATCTGATACTCTTTTATCTTTTACTATAATTGTCGCATCATAATCTGTAATACCATAATTATTTATGTAATCCTCTTTTCTCTCTGAAGGAAGTCTTGGAATTGAGTTTTTAATTTCATCAATCCAACTATTTGGAATTTTAAATTTAGGTATATTAGGTTCTACAAAATATTTGTAATCTATCGCATCTACTTTACTACGCATTCTAATAGTAGTTCTACTTTCTTCATCCCATCTTCTGGTTTCTTGCTCAATCTCATCTTTTTTATTACTGTTTAAAAGTTCTGTTTGTCTTTCTATCTCATAGTTTATTGCTTCTCTGACAGCACCAAAGGAATTGACATTTTTCATTTCAACTTTTGTACCCCAATTTTTAGGATCATTTTCGTCTAAAGAGGCATCCATTAAAGAGACATTTACGTCACATCTAACCTGTCCTTTTTTACTATCTGCTTCGCTTATTCCTAAGTACTGATATATGCTTCTAATATTTTCTAAAAAAGCTACGGCTTCATCTGCTGATCTAAAGTCTGGTTCAGTTACTAATTCTATTAAAGGCACTCCTGCTCTATTATAATTGATTCTAGAGCCTGATGGATAATGATCGGAAGAAGCAGCATCTTCTTCTAGGTGGATATTGTTAATTCTCACACTCTTCTTTCCATTACACTCATATTCAAATACTCCATAACTTCCAATGGGTGCGGGTTTAGTTTCCTGTGTAATTTGAAATCCTTTAGGCAAATCTGGATAATAGTAATTTTTTCTCTCAAAATATAGATACTTGGGCTGCTTACATCCAAGAACTATGCTCATCATTAAAGCCATTCTAACTGCCTGTTTATTTACTGTAGGAAGTGTTCCAGGAAAGGCCATATCTAAGGGTCTAACACTGGTATTAGGATATTCACTAAAATCATTTTTAGCTGAAGAAAATACTTTTGTTTTTGTCTCACTTATTTCACAGTGCATTTCAAGTCCTATCATAGTTCTATACTTCATCATTTTACCTCCTTTTTTAAAGTTTTTGCTTTAGGTGTACCGGCAAAAGGATACTCTCTTTTCTTCTCTTCTCCGTAAATATCATAGTATATATATTCAGTAGCTTCTACTCTTACGTCATTTATAAAACCTAATAGAATTTGATCTGTTTTTGAAAATACTCCAAAATTATCTATAACTTGTTTACTTTCTATCATAGAATAACCTTCCGAAACTTCCACTTGACTTTGCTTATTATAATCAATTGGCGTGGTAATTAGGTGATTACCTGATTCAAATATTTTTTTATTATCAGTTGCAATCCACTCATCTTTTGGTCTTTTACTATATTTACAAGCACCTAAATTGGTAAGTGAAAGTATACAAACTCCAATAAAACTTCTTCTAGTTAGCCTCATGATCTTTCACTCCTAACTATCTGCCCTTTATAATTCATTGAAGACTCTAACGCATAAGCCATATTTAAAACATTTATATCATCAAAGCAATTACCAGTTATATTTACACCAACTGGTAGGTCATCAACAAATCCATTAGGTATTGTAATAGAAGGGAATCCTCCAAAATTACCAATTTGTAAGTGTTCTTCTAAAACGCTAGTATTTTTATCTAGTATATCATTAGATCCTTCCAGTTTTTTAGCAGGTCCTGTACCAACAGGTAAAATTACACCATCATATGTTTTAAAGAGTTTTTTCCACTCATCTACTAAAAGTCTTCTAACTCTTTGAGCATTGTGGAAGTATCTATCTTTGTTTTGTGCTTGTAACACATATGAACCAATTACAAATCTTCTTTTGATTAATGGAGAAAAACCTTTAGTTCTATAGTTTTTTAAAGATTCATTCCATCTTTCACCTTCTTCTCTAGGTCCAAATATAAATCCTGTCAAATTTGACATATTACTTGTTGCCTCAGCACAAGATATTACCACATACACTGAAGGAGTCGCATTAAGAAGTTTTTGATCAACTGAAACTTCTTCTACCTCAATTCCAACTTCTCTACATTTTTCTATAGTTTTCATGAAATTTTCTAAATGTTTTTTTAGTTTTTCATCGGCATTTGGATAATTGTTAATATCGCAAATTTCTTTTATAAAGCAGAGTTTCTTTCCTTTAACATTTCCATCTATTGAATCATACAGATGAATGTCAGATGAATCCCAACTAGTCATATCATTCTTATCTATTCCCTTCATACCATCTGTTACAATTGCTGCATCTTTAACGCTTCTTGTAAGTACTCCGCAGTGATCTAAAGATGATGCAAAAGGAAATAATCCATATCTTGAAATCATTCCATAAGTTGGCTTATATCCAACAATACCGCAGTAAGCGGCTGGTTTTCTAATAGAATCTCCTGTATCAGAACCTGTCGCATAAGGATATACACCAGAGGCAACAGCTGCAGCAGAACCTGCTGAAGAACCTGCGCACATTCTTGTTCTATCCCATGGATTTTTAACTATTCCAGTATGGCATGTAGTTCCTGTTCCTCCCATACCAAACTCGTCAAGTGCGGTTTTATTTACACAAACTGCGCCTTTTTTAGATAAATTTTCTATTGCAGTTGCGGTAAAAAATGGAACATAATCTTTTAAAGTATTTGAAGAACCTGTAGAAAGTACACCTTTTGTACTGTAATTATCTTTAACTCCATATGGTATTCCAGAAAGAAGTTCATCTGTCACTTCAGAGTCCTTTACATCATCTAAAATTGTCACAAATGCATTACATTTTTCTTGGATAATTTTTGATTTTTCTATCGATTCGTCTATTAACTGTCTACTAGTAACTTCACCTTTTTTTAAAGCTTCATGTATCTCTTTGATACTTTTATCCATATATTTCATTATCCCACCATCCTTGGAACTTCAATTTCATCTCCTGCTTTTTCATCACAGTTTCTAAGTAAATCATCTATAGGTATAGATTCTTCTGGTATATCTTCTCTAAGTTCATATTCAAAATCATCTAAAGCATGAGTCATAGGCTCTACCTTTTCAATATTAGGTATATCATTGATTATATCGATGTTTTTATCGATAATTTCAAATTCATCTAATACCATTTGATTTTCCTCTTTAGTTAGTCCAATTAAAAGTTTATCTGCATAATCATCAACCATTTCACTAGTAAATTTTCCCATACAAAAACCTCCTTATGATATAAAAAAACAAGCACTAGGACAATAAGCCTAACTGCTTGAATATTTTTTAATGGCGCCCAATGTAGGACTCGAACCTACGACCTAACGGTTAACAGCCGTGCGCTTTACCGACTGAGCTAATCAGGCAAATTTTAAAAAACAGATGGCCATCCTTTATAAGGACGAAAAATTCCGCGGTGCCACCTTATTTATCGCAATATAGCGATCACTCTATAAAGTCTCAAATAAGACTCATAATTTGATAACGGATTATGTCCGATTTATCCTAATATAATTTCAGATAAATAACTCTGTGGCGTTTTTCATATAATTCTTAACTTGTTAATATCCCACCATCATTAACTCTCTTTAAGTAGAAATTTATACTACTCCTCCACTTCATAGTCTATAAAATAAAAATTAACAAAATAATGGTGACCCGTACGGGATTTGAACCCATGAATGCGTGCGTGAAAGGCACGTGTGTTAACCGCTTCACCAACGGGCCATGGTGGATCTGGTAGGACTTGAACCTACGACCCCACGCTTATCAAGCGTGTGCTCTAACCAACTGAGCTACAGATCCGTCATTTGACTTTTTAAGTATACCCTATTTTATGAAATTTTACAAGTATTTTACCTATTTTTAATAAAAAAATTATGATGAAAGTCTAGAAAAAATAATTAACTAGACTTTTTATTCATAAAATGGTGACCCCTTGGGGGCTCGAACCCCAGACCCACTGATTAAGAGTCAGTTGCTCTACCAACTGAGCTAAGGAGTCATGCTAACTTTCGTCAGCAAATAAATTATAACATATCATTAAACTAAGTGTCAAATATATTTATTTTTATAATTTATCATTTTTATTAATTATTTTTGCAGGTACTCCAACTACAGTACAGTTAGAAGGAACGCTTTTGAGAACAACTGCTCCTGCTCCAATTTTTACATTATTACCTATATCTATGTTACCAAGTACTTTAGCACCTGAACCTATTAAGACACCTCTTCCAATATTGGGATGTCTTTTACCGTTTTCTTTTCCCGTTGCTCCTAATGTTACTCCTTGATAGATTATCGTATTATCTCCTATTATAGATGTCTGTCCTATAACTACACCACTACCGTGATCTATAAATACATTTTTACCTATTTGTGCACCTGGGTGAATTTCTATTCCAGTCCTTTTCTTTGAAATCATACTTATTTTTTTAGATAGTATGTAATGTCCTTTTATATATAAATAATGGTATATTTTATAGTATAATATCGCTTTAAAACCAGGAAGCATAAAAACTTCCCATTTGCTTTTAATAGATGGATCATTTTTCATTATAAATTTTATTAAACTTCTCATAATAACACCTATTTTAATATATGAGTATATTTAATATAACGTAAGTTTTATAATCTAATTTCCATATACTTTACTAACTATTTTTTTATGTTCATCACTCGCTAAATAAGAGGAATCTAAAGTGTTATCATTTAAATAATCATATTTATATTTAAGAATCTTTTTTAAAGATTTATCTATCCTCTCCTCAGAGACTTTATCTTTAATTAAATCTATAGTATCAATTCCATCTTTAGGCATTAAAAGTAAATCACATCCAGCCTCTAAGGCTTTTACATATATTTCTTCATTAGAATAGTTTTCTGTTAAGGCTCCCATATTTAATGCATCGGTAACTATTAATCCGTCAAATTTTATGTCTTCTTTTAATATATCTATAACTTTTTTAGATAGACTTGAAGGTGTTAGATCGCCAGTTACACTTGGAATGGCAATATGCCCCACCATTATCATTTTAGCATCAGATTTCACTGCTTCAATAAATGGAATAAACTCTAGAGATTTAAGTTCATCTATACTTTTATTAATTATTGGAAGATGGTTATGAGAGTCCACATCAGTATCACCATGACCTGGAAAATGTTTAAAAACAGGCAATACTTTATGGTCTAACAATCCTTTAGATAAGTTTATTCCTTGAGTTGCTACTACGTAAGGATCCGAAGAAAAACTTCTCTTTCCAATTACTTTATTATTTACATTCGAATAAATATCTATATCTGGAGCAAAATCTAAATTAACTCCAATAGTTCTTAACTCTTCGGCAATTACTCTGCCAATTTCATACGTCAATTTATCATCATTTATGACTCCAAGGTCATTCATAAAGGGAATGTCAGTAACTTCTCTATCTGATAAATTCTTAAGTCTTTGAACATTTCCTCCTTCTTCATCTATCGATATTATCATAGGATATTTACTATTACTTTTCATATCAGACACTAATTTTTTAGTTTTTTCATAAGTAGTTATGTTGTTTTTTAAAAGAATAAATCCAGAAGGTGATGTTGTTTTTATTTTATCTATCATATTTTTAGTTAATTTGTCACTATCATAATCTATAATAAGTAACTGACCTATTTTCTCTTCTAGTGTCATATTATTAATTATTTCATCTATTTTATCTTTATTATCTTTTTTTATTTTTCTTTCCTTTTTAACATTCGTACATCCAAATAAACTAAATAAAGTAATAACTACTAAAAATCTACTTAATAGCATTTTCAAATCTAGTAGCCTCGCTTTCTAAATACTCTTTTTTAATTAATGAATCTAACCATTTGATTGGAATGCTATCATAGATGCATCCTGCTATAGATCCTACAAGGGCGCCTATTACATCTGAACTACCGCCTAGATTAATCGCACCTACTATTGACTCGGCAAATGATGAGCAATTTAAAATCATCCAGAAGGCAGTTTCTAATGTGTGCACTATGTAGTCATCACTTTTTAAATCAAGTGGTCTTACATTTATAATGTTGCCTTTTAACAATCTACTATAGTACTCTATAATATCCTCATCAAAGAACTCTAAATAATCTAAAAATTTAATCATATTATAACTGGCATATTTATCTTTTCCATTTAAAAGAAATATCAAATACTTCACATATATATAGCATCCAAGTACACATACATCATCTAAATGAGTTAAATTACATACACTTTTAACGTTATCATATATTTGATTATCTCTAAGTTTATAGCTATGGGCATGTAAAGCAATTGGAAGCATTCTAGCTAAACATCCATTACTATTTTTAATGTCTGAACTTCCTGAATTAATATTAAGTGTTTCTGAGTATTTTTTTATCGATGATTTACTTGTAATATCAATATCAAATACTTCGCCCAAGGCTGTGTATTTTCCCTTTTCCAAGCTTTCTAAAAATTCATGCATAATATCATTTAAACTTATCTCTCCACATTTAATAATCGATTCCATAACACATAGTGAAGAAGTAGTTCCAAAAGACCAACTTCCCTCAGGTACATCTGATGGAATCATGTTAGTTACTGGATTATTTAATAACTCTTCTCTAAGTTTTCCTCTCACTGAAACTCCCATAGCCTCTCCTACAGATAGTCCCATAATCGCATTTCTTACTACTGACAAAAAAGTCACCTCTAATTTAGATTATAACAGAAAAAGGTAAATAATTGCTCATTTACCTTATAAAATAAGAGTTTTTTGTAAATATATGTAAATTATAACTCACTTTTAATCCATTTCATTATAACTCTAACTATATAATCTACCTCATCCTTATTAAGAGTTTTGTTTATATCAATGCCATGCCACCTGTATAGACATTTCCTACAGCAAGTTGCGGTAGCGTGCTGGGATATAAACACTGGATGAGTCTGTTTCATCGGTGTTTGACGTCCATCGTTTGGTATTAAAGAAGGCTTTAATCTTTTGTCAATAAACTCATATGCATGCCTTTCTATTTCATCTAATCCCTTTGTTTTTACATATTCTTTCATTTTGTGATTCAAATGAAAACTACTTCTGAATTTTGATTTGGATAATCTGTAGAAAAGTTCATCTAAATTTCTATACATATTTGTATAGGAAATCTACTAAAACTTCAATGATTTCTAATTTATCATCTTTCCTATCCTCACTGTTTACAAAAAGTGATATATCATTGTACTTATCTAGATCTCTATCATAAATACATATAAAAACTTCATTATCTTTACCTTCATTATTATTATAGTCAGGAACTCCTAGTTTACCAGTCACACCGATACCTAAATTAGATTTTGAAAAATCACTAATACTTTTAGCCATTTCTCTAGCAGTCTGCATACTATATACACTGTATTTTTCAATGGTTTTACTTGATACTCCCAATTTTACCTTATATTCATTAGAGTAAGTTACTGCACTAAATTGAAATACTGAACTAGCCCCTTTAATATTAGTGATCTGATTGGCTATGCCTCCTCCAGTACATGATTCCATAGTACTTATAGTCATTTTCTCTTCTTTTAGTTTTCTTATTATATTCTCTAATTTCTTATTCATTTTAATCACCACTAGAACATTATAACAAAAAACTCACTAAAAATCATTAGCGAATTTTTATTTTTGAATGTCCTACTGTCAATCTAAAATATGAATCATCTTTTTCCTCTTCAAATACATCAAAATCGACATCATAATAATCTAGAAGTTCTCTAAATATTTTTATATACTCTAAATTGTGTTTTTTTAAATTTTCATACTTATCAAAACCATATACACCTAGTACACTACTTGCATGTGTAATTACAGGTATACTTGCTAAATTATCAAGAGTGTAAGATATCTCTTTAATTGGAAACTGTGCATATATTATATCTACATTAGGCTCCAAAGATGGAAATCTTAAAATGTCATCTAATCTACTTATGTTAATAAGTCTAAGTGATGGATTAAACTGATTATAGTTAATATCAACCTCATCACCAGTTAGTTCTAATATGTTTGATCTTGACATACTAAAACCAATCATACTTAATGATTTTTCTAAAAAAATGCCATAATCACTTAATAATTTTACCTTTTTATCGCTCATAAATTCCTCCAAATTTCGAATTTATATTCTATCATTTTTTATTTAAGATGTCAAAAAATAGTTCTTAAAATTAGAACTATTTCTTTATTATTTTAACAATTAAGACAACTAATGCAACACTTGCAAATAAAATAAATACTACTGTCATTGTACTATCGTTTTTTGATTTCTTTTTATCTTTTACACTTGGGTCTGTTTCTAACTTTTTAATTACATCATATCTGTCTTCACTATCATATAATTTTTTGATTGCTTCTTTCATTTCATCATTCATAGACTCTGCATAACCAGCGAATACTTTATCACCAATTACGATAAAAGGAACTCCACCAGCTTCTTCCCCTAAATACTCAGCAACTTTATCCATCAATTCTTTATTGTCTTCATTATTCCAAACTTCATATGTAACTAGGTTAAAGTATTCACCTGATTCTTTAATTAAATCTTTAGAAACATATTCTAAAAATTCATAACAATGGCTACATCCTTTTCCTCTAAAAAGATAGACGTTTACCTTTTGATCAGACTCTTGATAATCTCCTAAATCATACTCTATCTCTTCCTCTTTTAAGGCATCTTCTAAACTCATGCTTTCTGGCTCTTTAGCAAAAACGATAGTTGGCATTAATAGTAGTACTAGTAAAATGGCCATAATTTTCTTCATATATTTACCTCTTTTCTTTTTAAACCTTCTTTATAATAACATATTTCTAAACATTTTACTAGTTTTTAATGCGATTTATTTTTATTCTAATTCTGTCTAAAGCATTGGAAATTGATTTTTTGCTTTTATCTAGAAGTTCAGATATCTCTCCAATAGTAAATCCTACCATTTTGAGTTCAAATACTTCAGTTTCAAAACTCGTAAGTTCTTTTTCAATTTTATTCATAAGTTCTTTTGTATTTTCACCTGAAATCAGTAAATTTTCTGGATTATTCTTATTATCAACAAGTATATCTTCTAATGAATATTCAGCAATTTTTTCAACTGAAACTGAATTGTTTAATATTTGATTTTTTTGTCTTTTATACGATATTAAACTACTTATAATTCTTCTAATTATACATAATCTAGCAAATGTGTAGAATGATGCTTCTCTATTGTCATTAAATGTATTTATTGCGATGCTTAAACCTATCATACCTTCTTGTATTAAATCATTAGGATCAATTCCAGGTAGTTTACTACTTCTATATGTTTTATTTGCTATACTAATTATCATAGGTTTGTATTTTTCATATAGGGCTTCTGTCGCCATTTCATTGTCACAAACCATATCTAATAGTTCATAATCATTTATATCATCATACACGTGCTTTCACCGCCTCATATATAACTAAAGCTGCAGCTACAGATGCATTTAAACTGTTAACTTTGCCTCTCATGGGTATACTTGAGATAAAATCACAGTTTTCTTTAACTAATCTGGACATTCCCTTTCCTTCATTACCGATTACTATTACAATTTTTCCACAGTAATCGATATTTCTATAATCTGTTCCATTCATATCTGTTCCAATTACCCAGTATCCCATTTCTTTTAAGTCTTTAATAGTTTGAGTAATATTTCTCACTTTAGCTATTTTTACATTTTCTATAGATCCTACACTTACTTTAACAACTGTAGAATTTACGTCTACTGATCTATCTTTAGGAATTATTATGCTGTCAAATCCAGCAGCTTCAACAGTTCTTATAATTGCCCCAAAATTGTGTGGATCTTCTAGATGATCTAATACGACTATAACATCTCCAAGTTCATCTAAAGAAGAGTATGAATAGTCGTCAATTTCAAGTATTATTCCTTGATGAAGACCGTTTTCTATTCTATCTAATGCTCTTTTGTCTAGAAATTTAATCTGAACTCTATTATCTCTTAAAGTATCTATAATATTTTTACACTTATAATTTTTATAAATATACGCTCTTTTAACATTTCCTTTTTTAATAATCTGCTCTGTTACATTCTTTCCATAAACTCTCAAATTAATCACCTACAATATATTTCATAATTTCTTCTATTCTATCATCATTTCCATTTATCTTCAAATATCCTATCAAGGATTCTAGTCCTGTAGACTTTTTATACGTAACTATATCTGTAGATTTATTTGAATGACTCTTATGATTTCTACCTCTTTTTACTATAGACATTTCCTCCTCTGTCAAAAAGTTGTCATTAATCATCTTATCTAAATATTTACACTGAGCTTTCGCACTCACATAATCTATTGATTTTTCCTGCATTTCTTTTACTTTTAATCCTAAACTTACTAAATAACTTCTAATGTAAACTTCGTATACACTATCACCTAAGTATGCGAGAGAGAGAATATTCATAATCTATCAAAAGTGATGCCTTTTATATATCCATTTTTAACATCATTAATTACAATGTCAATTACTTTATTGTAATCAATTTGTCCACCTTTCATTAGGCATCCTCTTCTCCTTCCTATTCTATCCATTGTAACAAGTATATCATCTACTTCATTTACTCCATATCTTTCTTTTAAGATTTCTGGATAATATTTATATAATGTATTTAGTATATATGAAGCAACTTCAAATTTAGGTAATATTTCTTCTTTAATTGATGTAAAAGAGGCTAGATTAAAAGCGTTTTTTTCATCTAATTTTGGCCAAAGTATTCCAGGAGTATCTAATAGTTCAATTTTATCATTAACTCTTATCCAAGAAAGACCTTTTGTAAGTCCAGGTTTATTACCAACTGCAGCAACTTTCTTTCCAGATAGTCTATTAATTAATGTCGATTTGCCGGCATTGGGAATTCCAACTACAAGTACTCTATTTTTTCTCTTTCTTAATCCTTTCTCACTTTGCTTAGTGTTAAAATTTTTTAAAACTGTATCGGTTAAATTTAATAAGTCATTTATATTGGCATTTTTTTCTAAAGATGTTAGTAATACTTTGTAACCTTTCTTTTCGTAATAATCTGCCCATTTTTTAGTTTCTTTTAAATCACATAAATCGGTTTTATTAATCAAAAGAATCCTAGGTTTATTCTTAATAAATTCATCTATATCGGTTATTTTTGAAGATAGTGGCATTCTCGCATCTGTTATTTCATACACTATATCTACCAAATTTATATTTTCACTTATAAGTCTTTTTGCTTTAGCCATATGACCAGGATACCAGTTTATATTAGTTTTATTTTCCATAGGAATCACTCCATTTCTAGTCAATTATAGCATAAAAAAGACAAAATTTATTATAGTTTCGTCCATTTTTAATTCATTTTTATGTTCTTGAATTTTACGTAATCAAAATGTAATTTGTTTTCATCTGGACATATGGCAATTAGCATTATATATTACTATCCAAGTCCATTACATTTTAGATAATTCTTTTAGCAGCTGACATTACTGCCTCCTTCAATTCATCATAATAATCAAGAAATTTAACAAAATGAGAAAACTCATACATAAGATCATATATTGCTAATCTCTTATATAAATTAGGTATATTAATGATTTCAGGATAATATTTTTCTATGTAAGTCATTATATTTTTATAATCCTCAACTTTTGTATATTTTTCACATGCTTCGTTTGCATGTTTCCATGGTTGTCTTATCATATAGTAAAGAATATGCAATTCAAAATCCTTTGGTGCATACATAGATCTTTCAAAATCTATAACTTTAATTTTACCATTATTTACAAATATGTTATCAAAATGTAAATCATTATGAATTAAAACAAACTCATCAGATTTTAAATACTTATCAAATAAAGAATATGCACTATTAATAATTTCAATTTCATCTTTGCTTAATAATTTTTTATTTTTAGCTTCATTAAATGAATTATTAAATTTATTCTTATTATATTCAACCCAATCATATTTTTCACCAATATTAGAATGCATTTTTTTCATTGCATCACATAATTGTCTAATAATATCTTCTCTTTGTTCTTCTGTAAAAGTATGCCAAACATTATAAAGTGTTACACCTTCAACTTTTTCAAGTATTTCATAATAATATGGAACTTCTAATTTTTTAGTATTTGAATAATACATTTTAGGTATTAAACTATTCGTTTCATTTGCTTTATAAAAATCTATTTCACTTTGAAATTTGCTTTCATTATCAATATCAGTACATATCTTAACAATAAAAGAATCATTTACATTATAAATTGTATTAGTAAATCCAACATTAATTCTTTCTAAACTAGAATTAACACCAAACAATTCTTTATTTTTTTCTATAATTTTATTGATGATTTCATTCATAATTTTACCTCCAAAAAATGTTAAAATTTCTCATACAATCATTTCGTTAAATAACCTAAAATTACTGGCAATAGTAAATTAATAACTATAAAAACAATTAATTTATATAGAAAACTATTTTTTAAATTAGGTTTATTAATAGATGAATCTCCAAAATAAAATTGATTTATAGGAAAATACTTCTCTATATATTTTACTGTAAAAATTGGCACTATATTTGGAATCACTAAAACCATTATGTATATCAACACGGTTGGTATCTTTATTTTAAATAAGTTTTCAATAACAAATCCAATTAGTATTTCGAATGCTAGTATTGCTATTATTATCACAACATAACCCAATGTTTTACTAGATAATAAATATAATTCCTTTTGTTTTTCCATCAAATCTATATTTTCTTTTATGCAATTACAAATAGAACCATAAAGATTACTATCATCTGATTCTATTGTTGCATCACTATAATCTCTATCACTATAAATAGTTATACTCACTCCATTATTATAATCTGTTCTAATGAATATGTATATTTTTTGCAATACTAATTTTTCAAAATAAATATTCTCAAATATTGAAACATCTGAATCAGAAATAACTGTCCCATCATTAAATTGTGCTTCTATATTAACAGTTATTTCTCTTGATTTTGAATACTTATCCAAAATACTTTCTACTAGGTTAATTAAATCTGATTTTTTAACAATTTTTCCTTCTATTCTATAATTCTTTTTATATTTCATTAAATCTCCTCAAACCTCCCATTATTAGGTGGTGTAATCACCTTACTAATTCCTAGCACATTTTGCATTAAAATAGTATTTTTTTGCTAATTTTTATCTATTTTGACATATTTTTATATAAAACATGTAAGATGTTAATTCTCATAACCCCCTATTTTATCAAAGTTTTCTGCTATTCTTGGATAAATTGTAATCAACCAGTTTATATTAGTTTTATTTTCATTCATCCCACTCAACTCCTTTATTTTATTACTTTATATTTTAGTTCAACATAAGAATTATCTAATTTATTACACTCTAATAATTCTAAAGGTAATAATATATTTAATTTACTTTCATCTTTTATTGATTTACCATCTACTAATGTTGGAACATCACTTCCGCCTACCATTATAAGTGCAATTACTATATTAAAATTTATTTCTAACAAATAACCCGTTTAATGATCCACCAGCCCACCGCAAACAGTGGGGTTTTATGCATAGCAAATTTGAACATATAACATATATTATATATTCAAATTGTTATAAAAGTATTATTATCTTCCAGTATTTTTAGTTTTATTTTTAACCTCTAATTATTGATTCTTAGAACTTTACTCTTATTATTCTCTCTTTGTTGAAGTTCGATCACTTTTTCAAATAGACCATTTTGAACTATTTTGATAGCTGTTTCAAATTTTTTGCTATATATATCATTAAAAAATTTTATATTTCTTTTATTTACAGGAAATAGTAGCAAAAAAGCATTATTTGCTATTTCTTCATTTAATAAATCATGTTCTTTAGCAAAAATCATAAGTCCTTCAAATGTAAAATACTTTCCTATTGGAAGATATACTCTAATGTCATCATCACATAATACTATAACTGCGTTATCATTTATATCTGTTACATAAGGTGTCCCTACTACATATTTTTCTGGTGTTTCTTGTGAATATGGTTTACTCATATAGTTACTCATTTGAACTAATTCACCATTTGGATCTATAAAATAAAGTGGCCCAACACATACTAATGAAAACGGCTGTGGTCCCGGAATAAAAGATGTTACTTTTACAAATCCATCCATGTTGTCTATATTAGAATCATCTTCTAATGGAAATAATAGTTCTGCTTTATCATCGAATGTTATACCCTTACCATTTTTTATATAAGATTGCTTATTTAATTCATTATATTCATCCCATCTCAATTGTGGCTTCAAATATTTAAAATCATCTGTTATATAACCTACAGTTCCATTTTTTGCAACCAACGCAATTCCATATTTATCAAAAGATGTTGCTATATCAAATCTATATGGAAGCAATTTTCTACGATATTCTTTTATATATCCAAATTCTCCATTTGCAAATCTTACTAACTTATATCCATGGATAAAATCGTCTTCATATATTATTTCTTCTGTTCTATCTTCCCTTGCTAAAAAATAATCTCCATTATGACCACGACAAGTCAGAATTCCTGTTCCTTCTCCATGCAAAAAATCTTCTTTAAAACTTTTTTCTATACTATCTTTAAATTCACTAACATATCCACGAGGATACAAATAAGCGATACCATTTATTAAATATGCAGCACGTAGATAGTAATTATTAGCTAAATTTACTTCTAATGTATTGAAACCCAAGTCTTTATCAAAGTACATTTTATCACGTATAATCTAATTATGTGATTTTTTTATTAAATCACTATTAGATTCCTTTCTTTTATATTTTATTATTTTCATTATCTTCACCTCTTTTTTAACTGGTCTTGACTATCCGTTCTCACCATATCAATTCTTAAGCAATTTTTAACGAAAATCACTCATATTTTACTAATTTTTATCTATTTTAGTATATTTTATTCTAAAACATGCAAGCTCTATTTTTTACTTTTCCCTTATTTTATAAGGTTTTGGAGTTGGTCTTGACTAAATTGTTATCAACCAGTTGATATTAGTTTTATTTTCCATAGGAATCACTCCATTTCTAGTCAATTATAGCATAAAAAAGACGAAATTTATTATAGTTTCGTCCATTTTTAATTCATTTTTATGTTCTTGAATTTTACGTAATCAAAATGTAATTTGTTTTCATCTGGACATATGGCAACTATAATTTCTTACAATTAGTAATATCTTTATTGTATTTATTTTCACATGCTAATGATATTTGTCCATTTGAAATTAAATACGTTTCACCATAAATAGTAGCAGTACCATCATTATCAATTAAAATATGACTTCCATTACATTGACCATAAATACTTCTATTATTTGATTCTGATAATATTGCATTTCGTTGATATTTTTCAGATTCATCAAAATTAGAATTATCTAACATGAAATGTGGTTCAATATTAATATTAGTTAATCCTAAACCTTTAAAAAATACTGGTTCTGAGTTTTCCATTTCTTCAGGACTATTGAATACATCATCTGCCATATTAATTGCTCCAGCACTTTGTCCAATAATTAACCCGTTGAACTTTTCTAGTTTTTCTCTTAAATTAATTCTTTTAAAAAATTCATTTTGAATATATGTATCTCCTCCACTTAAGAAAATCATATTTGCTTTATCTATGTATTCTTGAGCATTGTCTACTGTTGAACTATCTAATACTAAGTATTCATTAAAAGAAATACCAGATAATTTAA
>JAFWHR010000028.1 GCA_017511945.1 Bacilli bacterium
TGATATCTCTTTTTTACCTATTTTTGTTGTATTTATTTTTTTATTTTCTATTAACTTTCCATTTATATTTTTTATTAAGTTTTTTAATTTGATATCACTATATACTTCAATATCTAAATTATCTATTAATTCTACTTTTATTTTAGCGTGTTTTATTCTATAGTCTTGATATAATTTATATCCTGATAGTCCTATTAGAAATATTAACATTATTATAACAATAAATTTTACTATTTTTTTCATATACATCACTTTTTTATTTTACCATATTTATTGTTTTTTACTACAAAAAAACTAATGGTTTAATCCATTAGTTCTTGTTCTAGAGCTTCTAAAGGCTCTTCTTTTAATAATTCGTTTTCTAAAGTATATTCAGCTTCTCTATATTTTTTAGCTCCAGTTCCTGCTGGTATTAATTTACCAATTATAACATTTTCTTTTAATCCGTTTAAGTGATCTACTTTTCCGTGTACGGCTGCATCTGTTAAGATTCTTGTAGTTTCTTGGAATGATGCGGCAGATAGGAATGAATCTGTTTCTAGAGATGCTTTTGTTATACCTAGAAGTACAGGTTTACCAGTGGCTGGTTTTTTACCCTCTAAGATTAATTTTTTGTTTTCTTCTGTGAATTTATTAATATTAACCATAGTTCCTGGTAAGAATAATGAGTCTCCTGATTCAACTATTTTGATTTTAGATATCATTCTTCTAGCCATTATCTCTACGTGTTTATCTGATATATCAACACCTTGAGAACGATATACTTTTTGAATTTCGAATAGGATATATTGCTGAACTGTTATAGGGTCTGTTACAACAAGAAGTTCTTTTGGATTAATTGCTCCATGAGTAAGTCTTTGTCCAGCTTTTACTTCTTCTCCTTTTTCTACAGCAAGTTTAGCTCCATAATTTGATGTATGTTCTTTTACTTCTACGTCATTTTTAACATATATTTTGTATATTCCACTATCCTCTTCAATTTTAGTTACAACACCATTAATTTCTGAAATTGTAGCTTTACCTTTAGGGTTTCTAGCTTCAAATATTTCGGTAACACGTGGAAGACCTTGTGTGATGTCATCTCCTCCGGCAACTCCTCCTGTGTTGAAGTTACGCATGGTTAGCTGTGTTCCTGGCTCTCCGATTGATTGAGCAGCCATAATTCCTACAGCTTCTCCTATTTCAACTTCTGAACCTGTTGCTAGGTTACGTCCATAACATTTTTTACATACTCCGTGGTCTGTTTTACATGTAAGAATACTTCTTATTGGAACTTTTGTGATTCCTGCTTTTGTTATTTTTTCGGCTATTTTTTCAGTTATATATACATCTTTATCAACTAACACTTCTTTTGTTTCAGGATCAAGTATTTTTTTGCTTGTATATCTTCCAATTATTCTCTCTTCTAGTGGTTCTATTTGAGTTCCATCTGTATTATAGAATGCTTCGGCAATTATTCCTTGATCTGTTTTGCAGTCGTCTTCTTTAACGATTACGTCTTGTACAACGTCTACAAGTCTTCTTGTTAAGTATCCAGCGTCTGCTGTTTTAAGGGCTGTATCAACAGCTCCTTTACGTGTTCCGTGAGTTGATGTAAAGAATTCTGATACTGTCATTCCTTCACCAAATGATGAAAGGATAGGAATTTCTACATAATCTCCGTTTGGCTTTAACATGATACCACGCATTCCAGCCATTTGTCCATATTGATCGATTGATCCACGTGCTTTAGAGTCTATCATCATTGTGATTGCTGAATATGGATGAGCTTTTAATGATTTATCTAGGTCATCATATATTTTGTCTTTAGCATCAAACCAAGTTTGGATTACGCTTTCGTATCTTTCGTTATCTGTTATTAGTCCTCGCTTGAACTGTTTAGTTATTTTTTCTACTTTTTCGGTAGCTTCTTTGATAACTTCTTCTTTTATTTCTGAATCTTTAAATTCGTCGATTGAAATACTTATTCCAGATAATGTAGAATACTTAAATCCTAGGTCTTTTATCGCATCTAGCATAATTGATGTTTCTGTAGTTTGATATCTTTTGTATATTTGGGCGATTAATCTTACGATTGCACCTTTATTAAATGCTTTTACTAAAGGCATGTTTTTAATTTCTTCTGGTATATTTTTACCTTTATCGATGAAATATTTAGATGGTGTTGCTTTGGTTGCATTTGCAGCGCTTCCATCATTTATATATTGGAATGTATCTGGGAATATTTCGTTGAATATTATTTTACCTGGTGTAGTTACTAGATATTTATCCATGTATTTATCAGGGAATATTTTATGTCTAAATGATTTTACTGGAAGGGCTATACGAGAGTGAAGGGTTACTTCTCTTCTTTCATAAGCCATCCTAGCATCTACTGGGCTCATAAATACTCTTCCTTCTCCTTTTTCGCCTTCTTTTTCCATAGTTAGATAATAGTTTCCTAGAACCATATCTTGACCTGGTGTTGCGATTGGAGATCCATCTTTTGGAGATAGGATGTTGTTTGCTGAAAGCATAAGTAATCTCGCTTCAGCTTGAGCTGCATCACTTATTGGAACATGGACTGCCATTTGGTCTCCGTCGAAGTCGGCATTAAATCCGGCACAAACTAATGGATGAAGTCTGATTGCTTTTCCGTCGATTAGTTTTGGTTCAAATGCTTGTATTGATAATCTATGTAACGTTGGAGCACGGTTTAATAATACTGGGTGCTCTTTTATTTTTTCTTCGACAATGTCCCATACTCTTTCGTCTTGATTTTCTATCATTCTTTTAGCAGCTTTTATATTACTAGCAATTTCTTTTGAAACTAGTCCTTGAATTACGTGTGGTTTAAATAATTCTAGGGCCATTTCTTTTGGTATTCCGCATTCATACATCTTTAGTGATGGTCCTACTACGATAACTGAACGAGCTGAATAGTCAACACGTTTTCCAAGTAGGTTCTGACGGAATCTTCCTTGTTTACCTTTAAGCATACTTGAAAGTGATTTAAGTGGTCTATTTCCTGGTCCGGTTATATTTTTTCCACGTCTTCCATTATCAAATAATGCGTCTACTGCTTCTTGAAGCATTCTTTTTTCATTTTGAATAATTATAGATGGAGCTTGAAGTTCAATTAGTTTCTTAAGTCTATTATTTCTATTAATAACTCTTCTATATAAGTCGTTTAAGTCAGATGTAGCAAATCTTCCACCATCTAGTTGTATCATTGGTCTAAGCTCTGGTGGAATTACTGGTAGAGCCGTTAAGATCATCCATTCTGGTCTGTTTCCTGACTCTAAGAATGCATCTAATACATCTAGTCTTTTGATTAGTCTTACTCTTTTTTGACTTGTTGTATCTTTTATTTCTGCTATTTCTTTTTTTATTTCATTAACTTCTTTTTCTAGGTCTACTTCTTCTAGTAATTCTTTTATTGCTTCTGCTCCCATACCTACTCTAAATGTGTTTCCATATTTTTCGTAGTATGTTCTGTAATCTTTGTCACTTATTGTTTGTTTTTTCTCTAGTGGTGTATCTCCTGGGTCTAATACAACGTATGATACGAAGTATAATACTTCTTCTAGTTCTCTTGGTGACATATCTAATACTAATCCCATTCTTGAAGGTACACCTTTAAAGAACCAGATGTGAGAGACAGGAGTTGCTAGTTCGATATGTCCCATACGTTCACGACGTACTTTTGATTTAGTAACTTCAACTCCGCATCTATCACAAATTATGTTTTTATATCTTAATCTTTTATATTTTCCGCATGAACATTCGAAATCTTTTGTTGGTCCGAATATTTTTTCACAAAATAATCCGTCTCTTTCTGGTTTTAATGTTCTATAGTTCATAGTCTCGGCTTTTTTTACTTCACCGTATGACCATGAGCGTATTTTCTCTGGTGAGGCAATGGCTATTCTTAAGCCTTCAAAGCTATTTGCATCCATTATTTATCCTCCCCTTCCAATTTTTTTAACTCTTCGTCAGTTGGTTCTTTTGTTTCTAGTTCTTTTAGTTCTTCTTCTAATTCGTTTGAACTATCTTCATTGTTTTCTTCACTATTTTCTTCTTTATTTTGTTGTGCTTTTTCATTTGCTTCTTTTTCTTTTAGTATTTCACTTTCTAAGTCAGTATCTGGTACATAAGAGTCTTTTTCAGCTTCTTCTAGTTCTTTTAATTCAACGAATCTTCCTTCTTCGTTTAGAACTGTTATGTCTAGACCTAGTGCTTGGAATTCTTTGATTACTACTCTGAAGCTTTCTGGAACTCCTGATTTAGGTAACTCTTCTCCTTTAACTAGTGCTTCATAAACTTTTACTCTTCCTGTTACGTCATCTGATTTAACAGTCATCATTTCTTGTAAGATGTTAGCTGCACCATATGCGTATAGTGCCCAAACTTCCATCTCTCCGAAACGCTGTCCACCAAACTGAGCTTTTCCTCCTAGTGGCTGCTGCGTAACTAATGAATATGGGCCTGTAGATCTAGCGTGAAGTTTATCGTCAACCATGTGATCTAGTTTAATCATGTACATAACTCCAACGGCTATACGGTTATCAAACTTTTCTCCGCTTCTTCCGTCGTATAATTCCATTTTTCCATCTTCGTCTAGTCCAGCTTCGCCTAGAGCTTCTATTATTTCTTCTCTAGTCGCTCCATCGAATACTGGTGTTGCTACATGGATATTTAAGTTTTTAGCAGCCATTCCTAAGTGAAGTTCTAGGATTTGTCCTAGGTTCATACGTGATGGAACTCCAAGTGGGTTAAGTAGGATATCTACTGTTTTACCTTCTTTAGTGTATGGCATGTCTTCTTCTGGAAGAACTAATGAAATAACTCCTTTATTTCCGTGACGACCTGAGATTTTATCTCCGACACCTATTTTTCTCTTTTGAGCTATATATACTCTTATCTTTTTAGATACTCCTGCAGGTAGTTCATCATTGTCTTCTTTAGATAGTACTTGTACGTCGCATACAATTCCGCCACCACCGTGCTGAACTCTAAGTGATGTATCTCTTACTTCTCTTGTCTTTTCACCAAATATGGCGTGTAATAGTTTTTCTTCTGATGTAAGTTCTGCCATTCCTTTTGGTGTTACTTTACCTACTAGGATATCGTCGTCTTTAACTTCTGTACCTATTCTGATAATACCGTTTTCATCTAGATTTTTTCTAGCTTCTTCTGATACGTTTGGTATGTCTCTTGTAAATTCTTCTGGTCCTAGTTTTGTATCTCTACAGTCTATTTCAAAGTCTTTAATATGTATTGATGTAAATACATCGTCTTTAACTAATCTTTCGTTTAAGATAACTGCATCTTCGTAGTTATATCCGTCGTAGTTTACGAAAGCTACGGTAAGGTTTTTACCTAAAGCCATTTCTCCATTATCTGTAGATGGTCCGTCTGCTATTACGTCGCCTACTTTTATCTTGTCACCTTTTCTTACTATTGGTCTTTGATGATAACATGTTCCCATATTACTTCTTTCAAATCCGTTCATATAGTAAGTGTCAGTTCCTTTTTTATTTTTAACGATTATTTTATTTCCATCTACGTAGTCTACTACTCCATCAGCTTTTGCTATGATGACTACTCCTGAGTCTCTTGCAGCAATAGCTTCTATTCCTGTTCCAACTAGTGGTGCTTCTGCTTCCAATAGTGGGATTGCTTGACGTTGCATGTTAGCTCCCATCAAGGCACGTTTTCCATCGTCGTGTTCTAGGAATGGAATTCCACTTGTTGTAATCGAAATGATTTGCTGAGGTGAAACGTCCATGTAATCTACTTGTGAGGCTTCAACCATTAAATTATCGTTTTGATATCTAACTGGTATATTTTCTTCGATTATTTTTCCATCTTTTGTTTTAATTGTCGCTGGTGCGATATAGTATTCTAATTCTTCGTCAGCTGTCATGTATTTAATTTCGTCTGTTAGTTTTGTGTTGTCAACTTTTCTATATGGAGTCATGATAAATCCATATTCGTTTACTTTTGCATAACTTGCAAGTGATGTTATTAGTCCGATATTAGGTCCTTCTGGAGATTCTACTGGACAAAGTCTTCCATAGTGTGATGGGTTAACGTCACGAACTTCCATTCCGGCTCTATCTTTTGATAGTCCTCCTGGTCCTAAAGATGATAATCTTCTTTTGTTTGTTAATTCTGCTATTGGGTTAATTTGATCCATGAACTGTGAAAGTTGAGATGATCCAAAGAACTCTTTAATTGCAGCAGTAAGTGGTCTTATATTTATTAAGCTTTTTGGTGTTACTTCTGTTACGTCTTGAGTACTCATTCTATCTCTGATCATTCTTTCGATTCGACTAACTCCGATTCTAAATTGATTTTGAAGTAATTCTCCTACTTGTCTTACTCGTCTATTTGACAAGTGGTCTATTTCATCAAAGTGTCCTATTCCATCTAAAAGGTTTAAATAATATGAAAGTGATGCATAGATGTCTGATACAGTAAGTCTTTTGACATCGATATCTTGGTCATTTCCTATTATTTTTACTATTTGCTCTGGATTTGTTTTAGAATACACTTTAACTATTTGGACAGTACCAAATGTATCTAAATCATTATTTATTAGTGCGTCTACTTTTCCGTAACCACTAGCAAATACTGGTTTTAATTTTTCTAGTATTTCTTTTGTTACAACAGTACCAGCTTCTGCGACTGTTTCTTCTCCATCTTTGATTGTTTCTGCAAGCTTGCATCCAAGTAGTCTATCTATAACATTTAATTTTTTATTAAATTTATATCTTCCTACTTTAGCTAAGTCATATCTGAATGCATCGAAGAATCTTGTAATTAATTGGTTCTTCGCACTTTCTAAGGTTGATGGTTCACCTGGCCTTAGCTTTGAGTGAATATCAATTAAAGCTTCATCAGTGTTTTTATTTGTATCTTTTTCAATAGTTTTAATGATATAATCGTTTTCTCCAAATAAATCATTTATATCATTATCACTTGAAAGTCCAACTGCTCTAAGTAATGTAGTTACTGGAACTTTTCTTGTTCTATCAATTCTTACATATACTACATCTCTTGCATCTGTTTCGAATTCTAGCCATGTTCCTCTTGTCGGTATTATTTGACACCCAACAGTTACTCTACCGGTTTTTTTATCTACTTCTTTTCCGTAGTATACTGATGGACTTCTTACTAGTTGTGATACGATAACTCTTTCGGCCCCATTTACTATAAATGACCCACTTTCAGTCATTATAGGCATGTCTCCTAAGTAAATTTCTTGTTCTTTTACTTCTCCTGTTTCAACATTAAATAGTCTAGCTTCTACTTTTAGTGGCGCAGCATAAGTAGAATATCTTTCTTTACATTTTTTAATGTTGTATCTTGGTTCTTCAAAACTGTATTCACCGAATTCTAACGACAAATTACCAGTAAAGCTCTCTACTGGGAATATATCATCAAATACTTCTTTGATTCCGTCTGTCATGAACCAATTGTATGATGTTTTTTGAATATCTAGAAGGTTAGATAGTTCAATTGCGTTTTCTGTTTTTCCATAATTTCTTCTCTCACGTTTTGAGTTTATTTTTTGAATTTTGTAAGCCAATATTTCACCCCTAAATCATAGTATTTTTTAATTTTTTTACCTATTTTAAGGTACATGTCGCCAATTTATAATTATAAATGTTTTTCTCTTTATTGTCAACGGTTTTGGGCTTCAATTATATAAAAACCTTTATTTTTATTAATTACACTTGCTTTGTGTTTTTCATTTAAATCTTTTAGTAGGGTTTTTGCTCCCTGATTTTTATTTATTACTAGAAATAGTTTTCCGTTTTCTTTGAGGTGTTTTAAAGACTCGGAAAGTATTTCATATAGTATTTTCTTTCCTACTCTAATAGGTGGATTTGTAATTATATAGTCATATTTTTTATCTATATTTGAATATATATCTGTTTGGAATATGTTAACATCTACATTGTTTAATTTTGCATTTTTTTTAGATAGAGCGAGGGCTCTTTCATTGATGTCAGCCATATCTATTTTTTGATTTGTTTTTTTTGCAATATATATACCTACTGGGCCATAGCCACATCCAAAGTCTAGTATGTCGCCTTTTAATTTTTCTGTTTCTATACTTTCAAGAAGTGTTCTCGTACCAAAGTCTAATCCTTTTTTTGAAAATACTCCATTATCGACTATAAATGATAAGCTTGTTTCTTTTATTTTTACATTTATTGTTTTTTCATTACTTATTACTTTGTCATTAGTAAAATAGTGTGACATATTTCTCCTTTAAATAAACGGGTAAAGCCCACACTACGTATTTGTAGTGCAGGCTCTTTTAATTTATTGTTATTTAACTTCTACAGTAGCGCCAGCTTCTTCGAATTTTGCTTTTAATTCGTCAGCTTCACTTGTAGGAATATTTTCTTTAATGTTTCCACCGTTGTCTGCTAAATCTTTTGCTTCTTTAAGTCCAAGACCAGTGATTTCTTTGATTAATTTAATTACTGGTAATTTGTTTGGTCCAGCAGCAGTAAGTGTTACTGTAACAGTAGATGGTCCAGCAGCTTCTTCAGTAGCTTGAGCTGGTGCAGCAGCAGCTACAGCACTTGGATCAACACCGTATTCCTCCTTCATTGCGTCAACTAATTCTTTGATTTCTAACATTGACATTTCGTTTAAACTTTTAATAAATTCCTCTTTTGTAAGTTTTGCCATTTATATCATTCCTTTCTAATTTTCTTCTTTTTCTAAATCTTGAGCTCTTAAGTCAAGACAGATTGCTAAATTTTTAACTGTACCTAAAAGTCCACCAGCAAGCATTGTAAGTAATCCTTCTTTTGATGGTATAGTTGATAGTTCTCTTAGTTTTTCTTCTTCAGTAATCTCTCCATCTACTAAACCGGTTTTTACAACTAAAGCGTCGTGTTTTTTAGCAAAGTCGTATAGAACTTTTATTGGAGCAATTTCATCTTCTGAGAAAGCCATTGCTTTTGGTCCTTTTAGTTCATCTTTTAGGTCGATTTTTAACTCATCGAATGCTCTTTTTACAAGTGTGTTTTTGTAAATTTTGAATTCTGATGAATTTTCTTTAAGTAATCTTCTTAGGTTGTTTGTATCTTCTACTGTTAATCCTTGATATTCGAATAAAACAACTGAATTTGAATTTTTTGTTTTTTCAGCAATTTCATCTATAATTTCTTGCTTTTTATCTAATATCTTTTGATTTGCCAACTCTAGCACCTCCTTATATAAAAACTCTTCATGTATTATGCACGAAGAGTCCTTGGGTTATTAATTCCTCGGTAGGTAATTAAGCTTTATAGCTCCTACTGTCTTCGGCATAATCTCACTTCTTTTTGATTATATCATCTATTTTATTAGTTGTCAAAACTATTTACATCAATTTTGATGCCAGGTCCCATAGTTGATGATACTGATATATTTTTAACAAAAGTACCTTTTACAACTGATGGTTTTGATTTAATAATTAAGTTAACAAAAGTTTTTAAGTTTTCAATAAGTTTTTCATCATCGAATGATACTTTACCTATTAGAGCATGTACGTTACCATATGAATCTGTTCTATATTCAACTCTACCTTTTTTAACTTCTTCTACAGCCTTTTTAGTGTCCATAGTAACTGTTCCTGTCTTAGGGTTTGGCATTAATCCTTTTGGCCCTAAGATTCTACCTATTTTACCTAAAGCTGGCATCATGTCTGGAGTTGCGATTAATGAATCGAATTCAAACCAATTTTCTTTTTGGATTTTTTCTATCATGTCAGTATCTCCAACATAATCTGCTCCTGCTTCTTTAGCGGCTTTTGCAGCTTCACCCTTAGCTAAAACTAATACTTTTTTAGTTTTACCTGTTCCATTAGGTAGTACTACAGCACCTCTTAATTGTTGATCAGCTTTTTTAGTATCTAGATTTAAATTCATTGCTACTTCAACTGATGCGTCAAAGTTTGCATATGATGTTTCTTTAACTAATTTTACAGCTTCTTCTTTTGTGTATAATTTTTGCTTATCAACTTTTTTTAAGGCTTCTTCATATCTTTTACCTTTTTTCATTTTTTTACCTCCTTGTGGTTTTTGCGGACTTTTCCTCCCACATGCTTGTGTGGTAATTATTCTTCTACTTTAACTCCCATATTTAAAGCTGTTCCTTCGATTATCTTCATAGCTGAATCAATATCATAACAGTTTAAATCTGGTAATTTTATTTCAGCAATTTCTCTTAATTGATTTTTTGTAAGTGTTCCAACTGTATCATTTTTTCCGTTAACTGAGCCTTTTTTTAATTTTAGTGCTCTTTTAATTAGGAATGCTGCTGGTGGAGTTTTTACTACGAAGTCAAAACTTCTGTCTTCGTTAACAGTTATCTCAACTGGTAGAATATCTCCCATTTTATCTCTTGTTGCGTCGTTGAATTTTGTACAAAAATCACTCAAGTTAATTCCTGCAGGTCCTAAAGCTGTACCAACTGGTGGAGCTGGTGTTGCTTTTCCGGCAGGTATTTGTATTTTTATTTTCTTTACTTCATTTGCCACGAAAAACACCTCCTCTTGTTTTTTTTCGTGAGTGGTTTTAATGATCCGCATTTCATTTTAAATCTCCCACTTATATCTATAAATAAATTTATAGCCATTTAATAATAACACTTTTTTTTATTTTTGTAAACCTTTGTTTTGTTTATATAATTTTTTGTATGTTAGTTTTTAGAAATTTGTGAAAATTCTAATTCTACTACTGTTTCTTGTCCAAATAGGTCTACTAGTACTTCTAGTTTTGCGTTTTCTATATCAACTGATTTGATAGTACCAAACATTCCTTCGAATGGTCCTGATATAACTTTTACTTTTTCGCCTTCTTTTAAGTCGTTTTCGGCGTTTAATCTACTCATTCCCATAGATCCTAATATTTTGTCTACTTCCTGTGGTGTTAATGGGAATGGCTTTGCTCCTTTACCTGATGAGCCTATAAATCCTGTTACTCCTGGTGTGTTTCTTACGATAAACCATGCTTCATCTGTCATTACCATTTCTACTAGTATATATCCTGGGAATAGCTTTTTTATCTTTTCTTTTCCTTTATCATCTATTTCTTTTGTTTCTGGGACTACTACTCTTAGGATATAATCTTGCATATCCATAGAACTAGCACGCATTTCAAGCTTTTCTTTTACTTTGTTTTCGTGGCCTGAATATGTGTTAACGACATACCATTCTTTTTCCATTATAGTCCTCCTATAATTGTTCTAACTGCTGATATCAGTAAATCTGATGCAACAAAGAATAGCGATAGTATTAAGATACATAGTAATACTGCGAATGAGTATTTAACCATTTCTTTTTTCTTTGGCCATCTTACTTGTTTCATTTCTTTTCTTACTTTGGTTAAAAATTTTTCTTTTTTTTCTTTCTTTTTCTTTT
>JAFWHR010000007.1 GCA_017511945.1 Bacilli bacterium
TATATTATAACATTTTCACACATAAAAAGCGAGTTATAATGGCCTTAATTTAGTAAAGGTAAGACTTAACTCGCAATTTAATTATAATACATTTTTTTTAAAATGAAAAGACCATTGAACTAATTTGTCAACAGTCTGAAACATCTCGTTAGTGAGATGCTTTTTTTGATCTTTTTTTAATATCCATTATTACTGGAAGTATTATAGGTTTTCTACCTGTATGAAGTAATATATAATCACTTAAATTTTTTATAATTTCTAATTTTAATTCATTGTATTTAATGCCAGTTTTAATTCTTTCATTTATCTTCTTTTTAACTATATTTTCAAGTTTTTTAAGTAATTCTATATTTTCATTTACTAAGACAAAACCTCTCGTTAGTATATTTGGATTTATGAGTAGTTTATTATCTTTCATATCCATATTTATAATTACAATTACAATACCATCACATGACATTATTTTTCTATCTCTCATAACTTGACTACTAACTTCACCTATACGGTTACCGTCTACATAAGTATCACCAGCGTGAATATATCCAGCTTTTTTAATTACTCCGTTTTTCATCGATAGAACATCACCATTACCTAAGACAAAAGTGTTTTCTTTAGGTATATCACAACTGACAGCTATATCGGCATGTTTTTTTAGCATTCTATATTCTCCGTGAAATGGCATAAAATATTTTGGATTGATAAGCCTTATCATCCATTTAAGTTCTTCTTCGTTGGCATGTCCTGATGCATGTATATCTGAAAGTGATGTATTTGTGTATACCGTTATACCTTTTAAATAAAGTCTATTTATAGTTCTAGATATACTAAGAGAGTTGCCAGGTATTGCAGATGATGAGAATATTACTATATCGTCATCTCTGAGTTTAATGTGTTTATGTGTTCCATTTGCAAGTCTGCTTAAAGCAGCAAGTGGTTCTCCCTGCGTTCCTGTACATAATATGCATACCTTACTCGATGGGAGCCTATTGGCCTCATCTGGAGTTATAAATAAATTTTTATGTTTGATGTACCCACCTTCTATAGATATTTCTATATTGTTTTCCATGCTTCTTCCAAATACGGCAATTTTTCTTCCATGTCTTTTACAAGTATCTACTATGTGTTTTAGTCTATAGATATTTGATGCAAATGTCGCAATTATGATTCTACTACTATGCTTAGTAAATAATTCATCTAATGCATCATCTACTTTAGATTCACTGTTACTAATTCCACTGTTCATAGCGTTAGTTGAATCACTCAGTAAAAGTGTCACTCCTTCTGAACCTAATTTGGCAATTTTGTGTAGATCGGCAATAGGACCTATAGGAGTTAAGTCAAATTTAAAATCTCCTGTTGTAACTACTGTACCATTTGGGGTTCTAATTACTATACCGTGTGAATCTGGAATAGAGTGGGTTGTTCTATAAAATTCTACTGTAATTTCTTTAAATTTATATATATTTTTTTCATTATAAACATATAGATTGTTGTATTTTACTCCTCTATCATCTAACTTTTTTCTTATAAGTGCGGCCGCTTGATTTGGTGCATAAATTGCAGGTATATTTATTTCAGATAATAAAAATGGTATCGCACCTATGTGATCTTCATGTCCGTGAGTTATAAACAAAGCTTTAATTTTACTTTCATTTTCTTTTAAGAAAGATACATCTGGAATTACATAATCTATTCCCATTAACTCTCCGCCCGGGAATATAACTCCGGCATCTGTTATTACTATTTCATTATTGTGCATTACACAGTACATATTTTTTCCTACTTCTCCAAGTCCGCCTAAGGCGAATATATAAGAAGTATTTTTGTGAAACTTCATCTCTTTCTCCTTTCTTTTGATAAAGTTAAAACTGACTAATACATTATATCTTTTTTTTTAATTTTTGGCAAGGTCATGTATTTTATCTTAAATAGCTGCACTACAAAATTTAAATTAACAAAGCTAAAAATATATTGACTAATTTATGGATAATTTGCTATAATTTTTATGTATGATAGTAAGATATAAGATGACACTATTTATAAAGAGATAATAGATAGTTACCACTTTACATTTATATGAGATAGTTGTTAAAGTATAGAAAGAAGGTATAGTCATGAGTAAACTTTTATATAATATTAAACAAAATAAAAAGGTAGTATTAGTTGTACTTTTAGTTATAATAATTATCGGTGTTGTATTATTCTCTATTCCTAAAGTAAAAAAGAATATGGTAAAATTAGAGGATAATGGAATATATGCTCATACTGAAGAGGGAATAATAAAAGAGGAAGAGTATGATGGTATTAAATTTTCAAATATTTCTATGCTTACCAAAGATGGTTATACTACATTTACTTCTGATATTACTAATACAAGTGATAGTGATATTGAAAAAGAGAGATTGCATATAATTTTAAAAGACGAAAATGATAAGGAAGCACTTAAGTATTTAGCTTATTTTCCTGGAGGTTTAAAGAAGGGTGAAACTAAAACTATAACAGCTACTGCTCATGGCAACTTTACAAATGTAAAAACTAAAATTATAACTGATTAGTTTAATGTAAATGTTAAAATAAACAGTCATAAATATGTTAAAGTTAAAAGTCATAACTTTAAAGTGTTTATGACTGTTTTTGTTATATTTCGAAGTAAATTTTTTTTAAAATTTTATAGTTACATTTGTTTTAAGTATTTAGATAAATATATAAAAGTATTCTTTTTTCTTGACTTAATTGTAAAAGAAAAATATAATTATATTGTATAGTATAGGGGGAAGTCATGAAAAAAGTCGAAGAATTAAACAATGATGAATTATACGATTTTTTAAAATCGTTAGATGAGAAGGAAAAAAAGATTTTTATGAAATATTATTTAGAAAATTCTAAAAACATGGAATTTAGTATGAGACTTATGGAAACAGATAATCTGTTAAAGAAGAATAGAGAAGAATTAGAAGGTAAAAAATATAATTGATAATTATTGTTTAGTGGTGTAGAATATATAAATGAGGATGATTTTATGGGATTTTTTGATAAATTTAAAAAAGTTTTTAAAAAAGAGGAAAAAGAGGAAATTGAAATATATGATAAAGGACTTGAAAAGACGAGAGGTAAGTTTTTAAGTCAAATAATTAATCTAAATAAAACGCATAAAGTATTAGATGATGATTATTTTGAAAATTTAGAAGAGATTCTAATCATGTCTGATATAGGTGTTAATACGGTAACGAAGATAATAGATAGATTAAAATATAGGGTTAAAAAGGAGAATATTAAAACATCTGAAGAGTTAAAAGACATAATAATTGATGAGATGTTTATAATATATGTCGGAAATGACATAATAACCGATAAAATTAATTATGCAGAAAGCGGACCTACTGTAATTTTATTTGTCGGTGTTAATGGTGCTGGTAAAACTACAACTATTGGTAAGATGGCTTATAAATTTAAAAGTGAAGGTAAGAAGGTTTTAATGGTCGCTGGTGATACTTTTAGGGCTGGAGCTACTGAGCAGTTAAAAGAGTGGTCTGATAAAATAGACTGTGATATAGTTTACAAGGAAAATGCTGATCCAGTTAGTGTAATGTATGACGGAGTAGAAAAAGCTAAAAATGAAAACTACGATATAGTTTTAATAGATACCGCTGGAAGACTCCAAAACAAAGTTAATCTAATGAAGGAACTTGAGAAGATAAATAAAGTTATCGGTAAGATTATTGAATCATCTCCTCATGAGACTTTACTTGTACTAGATGCGACAACCGGACAAAATGGTATTAGTCAAGCTAAAAATTTTAAAGAGATAACTGATATTACCGGAATAGTACTTACTAAATTAGATGGTACAGCTAAAGGTGGAATAGTTCTTGCGATTAAAGATGAAGCAAATCTTCCCGTCAAATATGTTGGATTAGGTGAAAAAAAGGAAGACTTAAGAGTATTTGATATAGAAAAATATATTCACGGTTTATTTAAGGGGATAGATGAATGAACAGTTTAAAATTAGAATTAGCATTCATGATAATACTTGTCATATCTTTAATAACATCTTTTTTTACTAAAATATACTCGTATTCTCAGATGATTATGGGGGTGCTACTAATCATTATGGGCTATAATAATCAAAAACATTTTAAAAGAAAAAATATGACTTACATCTATTACATATTTGGAGAATTAGTAATTATATTTACTATTATAAAATGGATAAAACTGTATATTTAATTAATCTATTTGATTATTATGGAGATTTATTAACTGAAAAGCAAAAAGAGTATTTTAAGGAATACTATTTTAACAATTTATCTTTATCTGAGATAAGTGATAATAGTAAAGTTAGTAGAAACGGAGTACACAAAGCTTTAAAAGAAGCAGAAGGTAAGTTAAACTATTATGAAAATGTATTAAGTGAATATAAAAGGTCTGTTAAAATAAAGAATTTAATAAAAGATTTAGATGATGATATAAAGAAAAAAATAGAAGAATTAATTTAAAGGAGGCTATAAAATGTTTGGAAAGATAGTTTATATTAGTGATACAGAGGCACATGTTGAAGTTCCAAAAGACGGAAGTCTATCTACTAATATTATGAATATGCATGTAATATTTGAAGATGAAGGAAGAAAGGTAGTGGGAGAAGTTGAGGACTTAGGTTCTGAGATAATGAAGATAAGATTTTTAGGTGAAATAGAAAATGGAAAATTCATAGGTGGAGTTATTAGAAAGCCGACATTCCATTCAAATATAAGATTAATTAGTACTGATGAAGTTGGACTACTTTTAGGTGATGATACACCTTCTACATTTGTAATTGGTGAAAGTCCGTTATATGATAGTAGAAATATAAGCGTCGATATAAATGATCTATTTGACTCACACATGGCCATATTTGGAAATAGTGGCTCTGGTAAGTCATGTGGTGTTGCAAGACTACTTCAAAATGTATTTCAAAATCCTAAAGTTTTACCTTTTAGATCTAACTTCTTTATATTTGATGCTTACGGAGAGTATCACAATGCACTGCAAAATATAGATAAGATTAATCCTAATTTAAATTTTAAATTTTATACGACAAACACCATGCAGACTGATGGAGAAGTTTTAAGTATTCCTCTTTGGCTTTTAGATATCGATGATATGGCGCTACTTCTTAGAGCTGATAAACATTCACAACTTACCATAATTGAGAGGATGCTTAAGTTAGTTACTATATTTGCATCAGAAGATGAATTGTCTGTAAGATATAAAAATCATTTGATAGCAAAAGCAATTATGACTATTTTATATACTAATCAAACTTCTAGTAGTAAGCGAAATGACGTATTTAAAATACTGGCTACTTGCTCAACTAATGAATTTAATTTAGAAGCCCCTGTTCAGGGAATTGGATATACAAGAAAATTTAGAGAGTGCTTTACTATCGATACTCAGGGGAACTTTCCTGAAAGTATATTGATGACTGAATACGTTACTGGTTTTATAGATGAATCTTTGGATACTTATGAACCTAAAGATATAAAATTTTACACTTTAGAAGATTTGGAAAAAGCCTTAGAGTTTACTTTGATAAGTGAGGGACTTTTAAATAATGAAGAGACTTATTCTGACGCGATAACTTTAAAAGTAAGACTTCATTCACTTACTATATCTGAAGCTTCTCAGTATTTGAGATACCCTAATTTTATTACGATGGAAAATTATATTGCAACTTTAGTTTCTAAAGGTGGAAGAAAAGCTCAAGTTATCAACTTTAATTTAGAAGATGTTGAAGATTGGTTTGCTAAAGTAGTAACTAAACTTTATACGAAAATGCTATTTAACTTTAGTAAGAGACTAAAAAATAGAGCATCAATTCCATTTCATATATTTGTAGAAGAAGCTCATAGATATGTTCAAAATGATGGAGATTTGGATCTCATAGGCTATAACATATTTGAAAGAGCTGCTAAAGAGGGAAGAAAATACGGACTTATATTCAATTTAATATCTCAAAGACCAGTTGAAATATCCGAAACAGTTATTTCACAGTGTAGTAACTTTTTAATATTTAAATTAAATCATCCGAGGGATGTAGAATACATTAGAAAAATGCTTCCAAACATTTCTGCTGAAATAGTTGAAAAACAAAAATCACTTCAACCTGGAACTTGTATGGCTTTTGGAAAAGCTTTTAAAGTTCCGACGATAGTTAGAATGAAAATGCCTGATCCTGCTCCTTCTAGTAGCAGCTGTGATGTATACAAAACTTGGCAGGCAAACTAAAAAACTGGCATTAGCTAGTTTTTTGCTTTAAATATGTTAAAAAATATTATATAATTGTACTAATGGAGGGATAAAATGGATTTAGAATTCTCATCAGCTGAGGAACTTTACAAAAGATTAATGCCAGCTTTAAGAACTAAAAAAAGTGAACTTAAAAAATATGGATATGGTTATTTAAAAATAGAAGATATCTGGAATTATTTAAAAGAAAAGGTATGGAAGAATAGTCATGGACTATCATTAAATGACATGGTAAATGATATATTGAATTCTAATGATGAAGCTATAGATTATTACTTTAAAGAAAAGTTAAGTGAAAAAAACAGAGAAGTATATTTCGATGGTTTTTAGAAAAAGGTGATGTCTAATGCAAAAGCACAAGAGAGATTTGACATTTGAAAAGCTAGAAAAGAAGATACAATATTTAAACGAAGAAGAGTTAGAAGTTGTAAAAAAGGCTTATGAATTTGCGAGAAAAAAACACTTTGGACAGTTTAGATTAACTGGTGAGGAATACATAATTCATCCTTTAAATGTCGCTTATATATTAACTAGTATTAACGCTGATTTTGAAACTCTATCAGCTGCTTTACTTCACGATGTTGCTGAAGACTGCGATGTAAAAATAAGTGAAATAGAAGCTCTTTTTGGAAAGAGTATTGCACTTCTTGTAGATGGGGTAACAAAAATAAGTAAACTTAAGTTTTCGAGTGACTCAGAAATTACGATAAACAATCAGAGAAAAATACTAGTTGGTCTTTCAGAAGATGTAAGAGTTATTATAGTAAAACTTGCGGATAGACTTAATAACATGCAGACTCTTTATGTTCACAGTCCTAAAAAGCAGAAGAAAATATCTAGAGAAACATTAGATATACTTACTCCTATTGCTGGAAGACTTGGTATGAATAATATTAAACAGGAACTAGAGGAATATTGCCTTAGATATTTAAATCCTGACGAGTATTACGGAATAGTTGAAAAGTTAAATGCGACTAAAGCTGAGAGGGATTTAAGCGTTGCTAAAATGATTGAAAGTGTATCAGAGCTTTTAAATAAACACGGTATAAAACATAAAATTAAAGGTAGAAGTAAAAGTATATACAGCATATATAAAAAACTTCAAAAAGGTAAGAGATTTTGTGATATATACGATTTACTTGCCCTTAGAATATTTGTAAACACAGAATCTGAATGTTATGGAGCACTTGGTATAATACACTCAAAATATAGACCTAAGCCTAAAAGATTTAAAGATTATATAGCTATGCCAAAAACTAATATGTATCAATCTCTACATACTACGGTGTTTGGTATAGATGGACAGTTATTTGAAATTCAAATTAGAACATTTGAGATGGATAGAGTTGCTGAATATGGAATTGCATCTCACTGGTCATATAAAGAAAAAGGATCGGTAAAAGCTTTAATGCAAAATGAGATGGAACAAAAACTTCAATTTTTTAGAAGTATTATGGATTTAAGAATGGCTGAGGAGAGCGATGAAATATTTGTAAATAGCGTTAAAGAGGAAGTGTTTAGAAATACTATTTATGTTTTTACTCCACTTGGAGATGTCATAGAACTTCCAAATGGATCAACACCTGTAGATTTTGCCTATAAAGTTCATACTAATGTTGGAAATAGAACTGCAGGAGCAATAGTAAACTCTCATATAGTACCACTTGATTATAAACTAAAAAGTGAAGATATAGTTAAAATTATAACTAGTAATAATACGCCAGGACCTAATAGAGAATGGTTAAACTTTGTTCAAACTACCCAAGCTAAAACTAAGATTAGAAATTATTTTAATAAAGTTAATAGGGAAGAAAATACTAAAAAAGGTGAAGATATTTTATATAGAGAACTTAAGAAAAAGAAAATAGATGTAAAAGACTTTTTTACAGATGACATCATTAAAAAGATATTAAACGGTTTAAAAATGAAGTCCATAGTTGAGATATATGCATCTATTGGTAGTGGAAAAACTTCAGTGGATAGCGTATTTTCGTGTTATGAAGATAGAGAATCTAAAATAATCGAAAAGGCTATTAGCAAAGTTAAACCAGACACAAAACAAGCTGTATCAATAGCTGGAATGGATGATATTAAAGTAAATTTAGCTAAGTGTTGTAAACCTGTAATAGGTGATAGAATTGTCGGATATATAACTAGAGGTTATGGTGTTAGTGTACATAGGATGGTATGTCCTAATGTATCTGATAGTGATGAGAGAGTTATTGATGTAAAGTGGAATGATTCAGTAAAGAAACTTCCTACAACCATTTTAATTAGAATAGAAAGTGGGAAAAATGTAATAATAGACATAGTTTCAAAAGCTAATAACTGCAACATTCCTGTTAAAAGATTTAGTACATCCTATTCTAAAGAGGATGATATCATCAAGATGACTATTCTCGTAGATGGCAAGGACAATTTGATTAAATTTATGAATAATATTAAAATGATAGATGAAGTCGTGGATGTTGAAAGAGTGATTGAATGAGAGTAGTAGTTCAAAGAAGTCTAAAATCAAAAGTTAAAGTAGATGGCAAAACTATTGGCAAAATAGATAAAGGACTTACATTACTTGTTGGATTTACATTATTTGATGATGAGAAAATAATAAATTATATGGTTAAAAAAATTGTAAATTTAAGAATATTCGATGATGAAGACGGAGTCATGAATAAATCAATTTTAGATGTTAAAGGGGAGATACTAAGCGTTTCACAGTTTACTCTATATGCTGATACTGCTAAAGGAAATAGGCCGAGCTACGTTAAGGCGTTAAACTCTAAGAAAGCAGTTAAGTTATATGATCTATTTAATGAAAAATTAAGTAGATATGTTCCTGTTCAAACTGGGAAATTTGGGGCAGATATGAGTTTAGAAATTACTAATGATGGACCTGTTACGATATGTTTAGAAAAGGAGGTAGAACATGATAAAAAATAAACTCGATTTTAAAATGATAAATGCGACACTTTTAATCTTTAGTGTTTATCTGATTTATCAGACTAAAGACTTTTGGATTAATGCTGTATCTTTAATATGGAAAATAATTCTTCCTTTTGTAATTGCTTTTGCAATTGCTTATGCATTATATCCTTTAGTTAGGAAACTTATGAATAAAAATGTTCCTAAAGGAGTATCCATAACTATAGTAGTCGGAGGACTTTTGTGTATAATTGGATTTATGTTAATATTATCAGCTCCATTTTTAATAGATCAAGTAAGAAGTCTATTTAATGGAATAGTTGCCTTTTTAAAACAGTTATCTATCGATTATGGTATTAATTTTAAAACGGTTCAGGATAATTTATCTGGTAATTTTAACAATATTTTAAAAATACTTGGAAATTATATATCTAATGGTGCGGTAAGCGTCATAAGTATATCTTTTGACTATTTATCTAAGATATTTATAATATTTACATCTTTCGTCTATTTCTTGATAGATATGGATAAAATTAGAAAAGTTTCAAAAGAATTTTTAAAGAGTAAATCAGATAAGATTTACAATTACTTTAAACTTATAGATGATGAGATGGAAAAGTATTTATCTGGGTTTTTAAAGATAATATTCATATCATTTGTTGAGTATTCAGTATTATACTCTTTAATTGGTCATCCTAACTCACTATTGCTTGGAGGTTTAGCTGCCTTTAGTAATTTAATTCCTTATTTTGGTGGTATTATAGTAAACATAATTGCTGCAATTACAGCATTTGTCATTAGTCCAGAACTGTTTATGAAAACTTGTATAGTATTTATAGTATGTTCTGGTGTAGATGGAAATGTTATTAATCCTTTAGTTTATGGTAAAACAAATAAGGTTCATCCGTTAATCGTCATAACTTCGGTATTTGCAGGTGGAATACTATTTGGAGTCATAGGAATTGTTATATCATTACCTCTATCGATAATACTTATCTCTACCTATAAATATTTTAAAAGTGATTTAATTAAAATTAAAAATAAGAGAATTAAAAAGTAATATTGATTACATAAAACAAACTCTGACATTTTATTCAGAGTTTTTTCTATATACTTTTTTTGAGGTGAATGATATGTGACAGTTTATGTAGATGGTCTTTTGTTTTTAAACTTTTTCTTTGATTTTATTTTACTCGCTGCAACATCTATAGCACTAAAAAAAAACATTAGTATGTTTAGAATTATCTTAGGTGCTTTTATAGGAAGTATATCTATTTTAGTTTTGTTTTTTAAAGTTAACTCTATAGAACTTTTTATAATTAAAATATATTTAGGATTTTTAATGTGTGTAGTTACATTTGGATTTAAAAATGTCAAATCTTTCTTAAAAATTCAAGGTACTTTTTACATCATAAGTATTTTACTTGGAGGTTTTCTATACTTTATAAATTTAGAGTTTTCTTATAAACATGATGGATTAATATTTTTTCATAAAAATGTAAGCCCTAATATAATCTTTTTATGCATAATTTCACCTATTATTTTATACATTTATATAAGGCAGGTTAAAATGTATAAATGTAAGATTTCAAAAAGTTATAAAGTCAATTTATATATCGGTAAAAGGATAATTAAATTAGATGGTTTTTTAGATACTGGTAATAGTTTAACATTTAAAAATAGACCTGTTATGATATGTAATTTAAAGAACAAATTTAAAAAGAAAAAGTACTATATAATGGCTAAAACTGTGAGTGGTAATAGTCTTATAGAGTGCATTAATATTAAAAAGGTATTAATAGAAGGTCTTGGGGTATATGAGAATGTATATTTGGGCTTTAATAGTAAATTAAAATTTGATGGATTTGACATTTTACTAAATTCAAAAATGGAGGAATAGAATGATAAAAAGGATAATTGAATATATAAGAGATTTGTTTAGAAATACTGACGTATTTTATGTTGGAAGTGCGGATAAACTTCCCGCACCTTTATCTAAAGAGGAAGAAGTTAAGTATGTAACTTTATCTATGAATGGTGATGAGAGTGCGAGAGCAAAGTTAATTGAACACAATTTGAGATTGGTAGTTTTTCTCGCTAAAAAGTATGAAAATACTGGTGAGAGTTTAGAGGATTTGGTAAGTATTGGGAGTGTTGGCCTCATTAAAGGTGTTAATACTTATAAGTTAAGTAAAAACATTAAACTTGCAACTTATGCTTCTAGATGTATAGATAATGAGATACTTATGTTTTTAAGGAAAAATAAGAAAAGAAGAGGTGAGATAAGTTTTGAGGACAGTTTGAGTTATGACTCTGAGGGAAATGAACTACACTTAGAAGATGTTTTAGGCACTGATAGTGATATAGTCACAAGAGGACTTGATGAAAAAACTGATAAGAATTTATTATATACTGAGATTAACAAATTAAATGAAAGAGATAAGCAAATAATGATTATGAGGTATGGTCTATACGAAAGTGATGAGATGACTCAGAAAGATGTCGCAAGTATTCTAGGAATAAGTCAGTCATATATATCTAGAATAGAAAAGAAAGTTATAAGAAAGCTTAAACAATTAAATAAATAATATATTCTTAAATTTTATAAATGCATATAATTAAATATGGTGATGTTAGTTTGAAAATTTACGTCTATGCGATATGTAAAAATGAAGAGAAATTTGTTAAAAGGTGGTATGAAAGTGTAAGTGAAGCTGATGGGGTGTATGTACTTGATACCGGGTCAGATGATAATACAGTAAAAATACTTAAAGAATTAGGTGTTAATGTTAAAAGAGAGATAATTAGTCCTTGGAGATTTGATATAGCAAGGAATAAATCTTTAGATATGGTTCCTAAAGATGCCGATGTGTGTATTTGTCTAGATTTAGATGAAGTAATTGAAAAAGGTTTTAGAGAAAAAATTGAAAAGGTATGGAAGAGTGATACAACTAGAATGAGTTATACATATAACTGGAAGATAGTTGGTGACATTCCTACTGTAAGTTTTTATTTAGATAAGATTCACAGAAGAGAGGGATATAGATGGGTTCATCCTGTTCATGAAGTGTTATCTTATGAGGGAAAAGAAAATAGAGTATTTGATGAAAGCTTAATAATAAATCATTATCCTGATGAAGGTAAATCTCGAAGTTCATATTTGCCTTTGTTAGAACTTTCAGTAAAAGAAGATCCATTTGATGATAGAAATATGCATTATCTTGGAAGAGAGTATATGTACTACGGAAGATATAATGATGCAATCGATACACTTTATAGACATTTAAATTTAAAGAGTTCTACTTGGAAAGATGAGAGAGCAGCTTCAATGAGATTTATCGGAAGGTGTTATAGAAATTTAAAAAGGCCTTTAGAGTCTGAAATGTGGTATAAAATGGCGATAAAAGAAGCGCCTCATTTAAAAGAAGGATATGCTGAAGAGGGAATTTTACTATTTGAAATGGGAAAGTATAAAGAGGCTAAAGATTTATTTTTAAAAGCACTTCAAATTAAAAAAGGGTATAAGAGTTATATTACAGAGTTTTTTACAACTGATTTTTATTTATATGATGTATTATCGGTATGTGATTACTATTTAGAAGATTATAACTCTGCCTTAAAATATGTTAATAAGGCTTTAGAAATAAAGGAAGATAAGAGAATTAATAATAATAAAAAATTAATTATGGATAAACTATAGTTAATTTTTTCTTTTATTTGATAAGAAAATATATTATAATAAAGTAGGGAGGAGAAAGGATGAAGGATTTATTTGATTATAAACTAATATATTCACTTTTAATTATTACAATTGGATGTGTGATTGCTTCGGCTTCTTTAGAACTTATATTAATACCCAATATGATGATAGATGGGGGAATTAACGGTATATCCATAATTATCAATAAGATAATAGGTGGACCATTAGGTTTAATAGTTTTTGCTTTAAATTTTCCATTTTTGTTTTTAGGATACAATTTAATAGGTAAAAAGTATTTAATTAAAGCAGGATATGGTATGGCACTTTTTAGTATTTTACTTGAAGTGTTTGGTAGGTTTGATCCTATTATTGATGATACTCTTCTTGCGACAGTTTACGGCGGGATAGCCCTCGGTATTGGAGTTGGAATGATTATAAAACAAGGTGGATCGTTAGATGGGACTGAGACAGTTGCAATTCTCGTTAGTAGAAAACAAAGTTTATCAGTTGGTCAGGTAGTATTTATATTTAACATATTCATATATGGTAGTGCGATATTTGTGTTTGGAGCAGAAAGAGCCCTTTATTCTTTGCTTACATATTTTGTGTCTTATAAGGTAATCGACTTTGTGTCTGACGGTTTAAATAGTGCGAAAGCTGTATTTATTATTACTGATAATGATAAAGATATATCTAAACAGATATTAAAAAGACTTGGAAGAACTGTAACCTCTATATCTGGAGAAGGTTTTATTTCTAAGGATGATAAAAAGGTATTATATACTGTAGTTACTAGGTTTGAAGTATCTATTATAAAGGATATATTAGATGAGACTAATTCTTCATCTTTTGTTACTGTAATGGACGTTTCTGAAATAATAGGAACCCATATTAAGAAACTTCCAGGTGAAAGTATATGAAAAGGTGGGTAATATTCAGTTTATCACTTATTTTATTTTTAATAATTTCGTATTTAGTTTCTAGAGGGGTAACTACATCTTTTGATATGAACATTTATAAAATAATTACATTTAGTAACAATAACATATTTACATCTTTTTTAAAGTTTGTAACTTTTTTCGGGGGAGAGTATGCAATTATACTTGTAATTGTACTGTCTTTTATTTTAATTAAAAATAAGAGATATAGTTTTTGTATATTATTAGATGGGGTTTTTATCGTTTTATTAAATTACATTGTTAAAAATTTATTTATGAGAGATAGACCTTTTGATCTGATGATTATCAAGGAAGATGGATACAGTTTTCCAAGTGGTCATTCTATGGTATCAGCTGGTATATATGGATTTTTGATTTACTTAATTTGGAAGAGTAATTTTAGTAAAAAAATTAAAATTATCTTTACTGTATGTCTTTTAACTTTGATTCTTTTAATAGGTATAAGTAGAATTTATCTAGGAGTTCACTTTCCAACTGATGTATTAGCTGGATACCTTTTTTCCATTTCATTTTTAATAGTATTCACTTTTATTATAGAAAAGAGGAAGGTAATATGATTTTTATCAATGCATTTATTTTAGGAATTTTTAATTTACTATATAAATATGAAATTGTACAAAACATGCAAGAATCATATGAAAGTAATACTTCTTTTTTGTCATCTTATTTAACTAAGTCTAATGTAGAAACTCCTTATTTAAAAATATTTTTACTTTCTACTTTTATATCTTTAATTATATATTTTATCATGGTTTTAGTTTTAGGTAGAGTGTGTAAGAAAGAAGTAATAGATGTTATTAAAAAACTCAATAATTATATATTTACCTTGGGTATTATTGTATCTATTTTATCTCTATTTTTAAATGTTATTTTAGGTTTAGTTTTATTGGTCATCTCATTTATTTATTATTTTATAGTTATGTATAGAAAGTTCGGTAAAAAGATTATAATTATAGTTTTATTTAATATGGTTTTATTTTTAACATTGTATTTTATTTCATTATAAAAAAAGCCTACCATAAGGCAGGCTAAATAGTAATTATTCCATAACACCAGTTGAATGTAATTCTTTTCCGAGTTTTTCTTTAGTTTTAGAGGTCATTTTACCTATTACAAGACCTATAATTAAAGGTAATATCATATGACATATTAGTATAAACATGTACATTATATAATCACTACCATAGAATCCTCCAATAGTTTCTCTTGCAGCACTCATTGCTGGATAAAATGGCATAAACGGTTGTAAGATTTGGAATCCTCTAGGAAGTAGTTCAACAGGGAATGTTCCTCCTGATCCGGCAACTTGAAGTACCATGATTACAATTGAAAGAGCTTGACCAACTTTTCCAAATGTATATGTTAGTGAATATATTATTAACATAAACGTTAAACTTGAAGTCATAAGTGTTAGTAAGAATAATGGTGTATTTACTGTTTGAATTCCTAAGAATAAATCTCCAAGACCTATCATTAATCCTTGTGTGACTGCTAGAGAGCCAAATAGCATAAATCTTCCAAAGAATATTTGATATTTTTTAGCATCTTTTGTTATCTTTGACTTTTTAATATCTATTTTAAATATTGATGTAAGTAAAGTACATCCTACCCAGCAGGCAAGAACTGAATAAAATGGAGTCATTTTTGAACCATATGTTTTAATTTCATATAGATCTATTTCATTAGTTTCTACTGGTGTAGATAGAAAGTCTGCTACTTCTTCAGGTTTGTTTTTTAATAAATTTAAAGCTTTACCAAACATTTCGTTTTTCTTAACTTCATTTATAACATTAATCATTTTATCTATGTCTGTCTCAAAACCTATTAACAATGTATCTATGTTTGCAGAAAGTTCTCCACCGTTAGCAAGAGCACTTATCATATATCCCATTGCTGTGTCTACATTATCTAAAGAGACGTTTAAATTGAGAATTGAATCTGTCATATTGTTAATAGAATCTGATGCTGTTTTATACATTTTACTAAGTTCTGGTTTTAAAGATGTTTGATATTCATTTTTTAAATTAGTAAATGAATCATACGCCTCATTTGCTTTTTCTTTTATTCCATCTATGTTGTTAATTGCTTCAGTAGTGTTTACAAACATATTTTTAATTTTTTCCAATTTTGTAATCTGATCTGAAACTTTACCTTCTATTATTTGAACTGCTTTTAGGTCAAACAGATTGTTTATCGCATTAAGAGTACTATCTAATCTTTTTAAGACAACTAAAGCTTTATCAATTTTTTGAGTTATATTATTTATGTTATCTCTAATATTACCTGAATTTAATTTATTAACTGTATCTAATATTTCTTTGATGTCAGATTCAGCAACGTCGACTATTGAAGTAACATCTTTTTCAATACTATCAGAAGTGGCGGCAATTTTTTTAGCCGCATTTTTCATATCAGAAATATCCTGTTTTGTCGCATTTGAAATATCTGACATTTTTGGAAGTAAGTTTCTGATTGCAGAAAGTGATTTACTTGTAGAATCTGCAGCTAAATTTGTAGTATGTACTATAGTTCTTAACTGTCCAATTTTTTCTTTGGCATTATTTAATTTTTCAATTATAGCGTTTGATGTCTCTTCATTTTTAAGTGCGATATCAATACCATCAGCTTTTTCTACAAATTTGTAGATTATTTCATTTACAAAAGCTTGGTTTACACTAGTTTGAATTGTTCCAACTGCTTTATTAACTATTATAGGAGCAATGGCATTCTTTTTGTTATTTACGTAGAAATCAAATTTAGGTTTTATAACTTTACCATCTTCCATAATAGTTGTAATGTTTTTACTAAAGTTTTTTGGAATTATGATAGCCCCATAGTATTTTCCTTCTTTAGTATTTTTTTTGGCATTCTTTTCATTTGTGAAAATCCATTTCATGGCTTTGTTTTCTTTTAAACTATCTTCAATCTTATCTCCGACATTTACTTCTTGCCCTAGTATAGAAACACCTTCGTCTTTATTTACTATAGCTAGTGGAAGATTTCCTGTATTGTCATATGGGCCCCAGTTTGAATCGATATTAAGCCAGGCGTAAATTCCTGGAATTATGATAATACCGATAATTATCATAATTGCCATCTTACTTTTTGTAAGATTTTTTAAATCATTCTTAAATATTTCAATTATTTTTTTCATACTTTCCCCCTTAAAAACCAATTTGTGAATTATTATATATTAATATTATTTTTTGTCAAATTGACAATAATTAATTGCAATATATTTTAATTAAAATAAAAGGTGTATTAGTTAATATTTTTGTGCTATAATATTTCCCATATTTGTTAATATTTTTTAAGGGGGAAGAGAAATATGGATGACGGTATAGAATCTTTATTATATAGTTTACCAGAACATTTAAGAGAATCAGCTAAAACTACATTAGGTATTAATGATGACAATGATAATTATAGGGATGGAGAATTATCAGATGAAGTTAATAAAAAATATGAATCAATTTTAGAAAAGCGAGATTTTTTGAATAGTATTATTGCAAACGGACTTAATTTAAATAAAGCAACAATATCACAAAAAAGTGATGAGAGATTTATTTTAACCGCACTTAATTCTAATCCGAATTCTTTAGAGTTCGCAACCAGCGTTTATCAGGATAGAGAAGATATCGTTTTTTCGTTTGTTGATAAAGATCCAAGCATTTATAAGTTTGTTAGTCCTAGATTAAAAAAGATAAAAGAATTAGTAATTCAAACATTAAAAATTAACGGACTTGTATTAGAATATATCTCAGATGATTTAAAAAATGATTTTGATGTAGTATATGAAGCTGTTAAGAATAATGGTATGGCTTTAAAATATGCCTCGTATAATATGCGGTTAGATAGAAATATTGTTAAGAAGGCAGTAGAAGAAAATGGCACGGCAATAAGGTATGCAAACAGTAAATTAAGTAGTTGCGATAAGGAGTTAATACTAATTGCCTTAAAGACTCCAGGTGCTAGATTATATATACATGATATAGATGACGAATTAAAAAATGATTTAGATTTTATTATTGAATGTTGTAAAATTGAACCTAAGTTTTTTTCACATGCTTCTAATTATGTAAAAGATATATTGAGAGTGCAGTATGTTAAAAGTTATGTAGAAACATTATTTGATGGCAAACTTATGGAAATTAGTAAATCATCTAGAGAGGATAGTTCTACTTATATTTCAATAAGAGATAAAAAAAATATAGAATATTATGAATTTGATAAAAAGAAAAATAAATTTATTACAGAAGTTAAAAAATATTATTTAAATGATAGTATAAATAGAGATTTATTATATGAGATATTAAGAAATAAAATTAATTATGAAATCGATTTATCTATTTCTAGCATTGTATATCCAATTACAGATTTTAATAAACAGTTTGATATGTTTAAAAAAAGTATATCTAATACGTATGACTTTTTTGTTAATTTATATTGTAATGAGTATAATTTACCTAATTCTGTTTTTTTAAATAATATCAATTATGATGCATTACCTGATAATTTCTATAATCAGTTAGTTATTTTAAAAGATAATATCTGCAAAAAAAGAGATAGTTTTAAAGATAAGTTATTAGAGTTAAGAGAAAAATTTTTATTCAGTAGTGAACACAGTATATTTATGGACTTTATCGATAGAGAAATAGGTAAATATATTGATGAATATGATGGTAGTTATGATATTGAATCTGAACTAAAAAAGTTTAATAAATTCTTGGATAAAATAGAACGAATAATGAGTGATATTAATACATTATGGAATATTTTTTATAGTATTGATAGAGGAACTATTTCTGATTTAGAATTAAAATATTATAAAGATAATTTATCAATAGAAGGTATAAAAAGAGATTTGGAAAGTTTAGATTTAGATAATTATGAATTAAAGCTTAAACAATTAAAAAGAGAATTAAGTTTATATGATAATGATGATAAAAGTTCAGATAATATTTATAATATATATCAATTGGTATTGGATGAATATTACAATACTATTATATTATCTGAAGATCCAGGTTTTAATGATGATAATTTTTTTGGTGTTATTAGTGATGTGTTTTTTGATTTCTATGATTGTTATTCTAAAATATTTAGAAAAAGTGACTGTTCTGCAAAAGATATTTGTGATTTAAAAGCATATATTTATGAATTTCAAGATAGAATACATAACTATAGAAATAGTGAAAAATATGCTTTTCATATAGCTATGTTTTTGAGTTTATATCAAAACCATAAAAATAGTATTAATAATTTGGATTATAAAGAGGCATTGGATGAGTTATTAGAAAGCAAATATCATTTTATTTTGAATGAATACATTGAGAAATTAAGTGATTTAAGATTAGTAAATAAGAAGAATATATTAAAAGCATATACTAAAAAAATGGCTATAGCGTATAATATTTATCTATCATATAAATATGGGAATAAAAACTTTGAAGAAGTAATAGATAAATTTAATGAGCTTGATTTTGATAATATTATTTTAATCGATGATATTAGAGTAGGATTACCTTTAAATGATGAATTTAGTGGCAATTATTATTATACTGTTAATGATTTTTCCGAGGGTGAATCAGAAATAATATTGACTACTTCAGATGGAGAGCATGTTTGTAAATGTCTTAGTTATGATTATGAAAAAACAATACCTTTAAGAGAATTTATAGAGGATATGGAATATGCTGGTGTTTGGGATATGGGAGTTTTAGGAATAAGACATATTATTTATAAAAATAATGAGTATTGTCTTGCTATACAAGAAGATATTTTTGATAATAATTATTTTGAAGTATTGCCTGTTTCAAGACTAAATGATAGGCTTATGTCTTATAGTGATGACATTGAAGAAGAGTATAGGGAATATGCTTCTAAAGAAAAATTCATGAATGATTTTGAAAAAATATTAGAAGATAGATACCTTGAAAGTATTAATAAAAAAGAAAAGAAAAGGAAATTAAATTTAGGTTAAGTCCAATTTTTAGATGATAATTAATTTGAAAAAATATAGACATTACAATTTCAATATTATATAATTAATTTATAAGAAAGGATTTGATGAAAATGTCAAAAGTATATTTTACAAAAGAAATAACACCAGAGAGTTTACAAAGGATTTATGAAGCTTTAGGAGTTGAGTTAAAAGGAAAGGTAGGCGTTAAAGTATCTACTGGAGAGGCTGGTTCAAAAGGATATTTAAAAGCTGATTTAATTGGACCATTTGTCAAAGGGTTAAATGGAACTATAATCGAATGTAATACAGCTTATCCTGGAAAGAGAAATACTGCTGAAGAACATATTAAAGTTGCAGAAGATCATGGATTTACAACATTTGCAGATGTAGATATTATGGATGCAGAAGGAGAATTTAAAATACCGGTTAAAGATGGAAAGCATTTAGAGTATGATATTATTGGTGAGAATTTTAAGAATTATGATTCAATAGTTAATCTTGCTCACGGTAAGGGACATGCAATGGGAGGATTTGGAGCTAATCTTAAAAATCAATCTATTGGAATTGCATCTAGAAATGGTAAAGCTTATATCCACTCATGCGGACAAACTATGGACCCTGATAAGTGCTGGAGTGTTAAATATCAGCAAAAGGATTTCATAGAATCTATGGCTGAAGCTGCTAAAGCAGTATCTGATTATATAAAGGAGAATAATAAACAAATAATTTACATCACAGTTATGAATGCTATATCAGTTGACTGTGACTGTGATGCACATCAAGGTGATCCTGTAATGGATGATTTAGGTATAATCGCATCTTTAGATCCAGTTGCCAATGATCAGGCATTTATCGATATGCTTTGGAATAGTTCTGACCCAGGACATGCTTTAATGATGGAGAGGGTAGATAGACAGGAAGGAAGACATATTACAGAGTACGCTGAAGAAATAGGTTTAGGTAGTACTAAATATGAACTTATAGAAATCTAAAACTTACTATTTATTTTGGAGGCTTGTTATGGATGTTAAAAAGATAAAAAAAGAATTAATAGAACAGAAAAAATCTAAATTTAAAGGAAATATATATCATTATTCGCAGGTAAATTTTGCGTATAATTCAAATAAGATTGAAGGTAGTAAATTAACCTCGGATGAGACAGAGGAAATTTTTGAGACAGATTCTTTTATTCCTAAGTCTGATGATGCAATAAAGTTAGATGATTTGATTGAAATGAAAAATCATTTTAGATTATTTGATTATACCTTAGATATGGTTGATGAAAAATTATCTAAAGATATAATGATTAAAATGAATAAGATTTTAAAGCGAAATACCACTGATGAGGCAAATCCAAGATATAATGTTGGTGGGTTTAAAGTTGTTCCGAATAAAGTAGGACTTATAAATGTTATAAATACATCTGAGCCTAAAAATGTAGAAAAGGATATTGATGATTTATTAAGTTGGTATGAAAAAATTAATTGTATTTCTATCGAAGATATAATTGAGTTTCATGTCAGATTTGAACGAATTCATCCATTTGGAGATGGCAATGGTAGAGTTGGTAGAATGATTATGTTTAAAGAATGCTTAAAAAATAGTATATTACCTTTTATTATTTTAGATGATGATAAACCTTATTATATGCGTGGATTAAAGGAATATGATAATGATAAGATGTTTTTAATAGATACAATCAAAAATGAGCAAGATAGATTCGAAGAGGTTTGTAAAGAATTATTAAATTTTAATATTTAATGTGTTTGTGTTAATTGTATCCATTTGGTAGCATTTGTAATTAATCTTAAAAATCAATCAAATTAAATTGCTTCTAGAAGTGGTAAAGCTTATATTCATTCATTCGGAAAGATTATGGATCCTGATGAGTGCTGGAGAATTAAATATCAGCAAAGAGATTTTATTGGATCCATGTCTGAAGCTTTTAAAACAGTATCAGATTATTTAAAAGATAATAAACAAATAATTTACATCACAGTTATGAATGCCATATCAGTTGACTGTGACTGTGATGCACATCAAGGTGATCCTGTAATGGATGATTTAGGTATAATTGCATCTTTAGATCCAGTTGCAAACGATCAGGCATTTATCGATATGCTTTGGAATTCTACTGACCCAGGACATGCTTTAATGATGGAGAATGCATTAAAATGTATAAAATTTATCGATTCTAAAGAGGTATAATATGGAAAAGACCAGTGAAAATAATTTATTTTTTGTCTGTAGTTTAATAGAATATATTGCAAGAAAAACAAAAAATACCAAGAAATATATTGTTCAAAAATTAGGTAAAGATAAAGTTAGCAAAATATATGATTTAGCCGAAGTATATCATAGTGAAAATATTGATAAGGTGACTGATGAACTTATAAAAGAATTAAATATAGATGAAGGTAGCTATGTACTTAATATAAAAAATGGTAAACCCACATTTTGGGAACTTGGAAGAATTTATCAAAGATTGATATTAAAAAAAGATAAAAATCCTGATATGTTTATCGACAATCTTATAATTATTTTAACTTCATTTATAATACCGAAGCTTGATAATTATGATAGTAGTCTCTATTATGAAAATATTGATTATTTATATGAGTGTTTAATAAGTGGCAAGGTTCTTTAAATTTTTATTTAATTTTACTAACTTTAGAAAAATTTATAAAAAAACATGATTTAGTGCTATACTAAATATAGAAGGTGATTATGAAGTTATTAAAAAGGTATTGTTTATATTTATTAAGGTGGCAACTGAGTACTCCAATTCTAGCTATAGTACTCAAACTTTTATCAAAAATGAGTACTTTAAGTGCGACAATAATTGCTAATTTTATAGGCGGACTCATTTTCTTTTGGGTAGATAAACTTATATTTAAGAAAAAGTCTGATGTTCCTCTTTGGGAGATTAAAGACGATGTTAAGTGCTATGACTGCCATAAAAAAACTACCGGCTATAGAATTGTCCAGTGGGGTAATTATGACAAAAGTGATGATCAGAATCCGCAGTATAGATGTAAGAAGTGTAGCATAAAAAAAATGGAAACAATCACAAAGTAGATCTTTAATGATTTGCTTTTTTAACATAGAGGTAGGGAAATAATATGAAGATAATGACTTTTAATATGAAAAATGATGGCATTAATCCGTTTGGTCATTGGAAACAGAGAGTAATTGGATTTAAAGAGCTCATTAAAAAAGAAAAACCTGACATCATTGGAACTCAGGAGATGAACATAAAGGCAAAGATATTATTAGATAATCTTTTAAAAGAAAATAATTTATATTATACGTTTTATGGAGAGAGTAGAAAGAGGGATAACAGTATATATGATGAGTATAACTGTATACTTGTAAAAGATAGTATTAAAGTTATAGACTTTAGTACATATTCTTTATCTAATACGCCGCACGTTCCAAGATCTAAGTTTAAAGATGACGTTTTTCCTAGAATTATAACTCATATTGAAACTGATAAATATCACATCTATAATACTCATCTTTCAGCTAAAATACTTAAAAATAAACTATTACAATTAGATTGCATAACTTCTTTATTAAAATGGGATAAACCTGTAATACTACTTGGAGATTTTAATTTAGGAATGAAAAGATTAAGCCCTTTTATGAGAAAAAATGGATTAACTGATGCTACTGAAGAGGTAGGTAATACTTTCAGTACGAAAAAAGATTTATTCCATCTAGATCACATATTAATCGATAACAGATTAAAATATGATAATAGTGTTAAAATTTTATTTAAATATAATGGCAGATACTTAAGTGATCACTTTCCAATAATTACCGAAATTGAAAAGATTTAAAATTTTACTTATTTTAAAAAAAGAGTATAATTTATCTTTGGGAAGTGATTAAAATGAAATATTGTGCTTACTGTAAGGTTTTAAATGAAGAAGGCTCAAAGGTATGTAAAATTTGCGGAAGAAAACTTAATGAGACTGTTTATACTAAAGAATCTAAAGTAAAATATAAACCTAAAACTAAACATAAAACAAAACATAAAACTAAATATAAAAAAGTATATAAAGATAGAAGAGAAAAAGGGAAGATGAGTTTTTTTCAAAAGTTTATGATGTTTATTTTGATAAATTTATGTATAGCTTTAATGGGTGTGTGTGCTTATATGGGCTATCACATATACACTTCTGAAAATATAGATGTTCCAAATGTCATAGGTTATACTTTTGAAGATGGAGAAAGCATTTTAAAAGAAAACAAATTAGAAGTTTTAAAAGTCGATAAAAAAGTATCTTCTCTTGAAGAGGTGGGAATAATACTTGATCAAAGCAAAAAAGGAAAAGCTAAAGAAAATCAGACAGTTAAACTATATGTTGGGGTTTTAGATGATAAAATTATTGTTCCAAATGTTATAGATTTAGATATTGATAAAGCCATAGAAAAGTTAAAAAGTTTAGATATCTCTTATAAATTAGAATATGAAGATGGGGATGAAGATGGAGTTGTTTTAAATCAAAGTATAAAAGGAGGAAGTAAGATAGAGAAAAAAGATGTGATTACTTTAAAAGTATCTAAAAAACAAAGTAAAACTGAAGATGAAGTTACAAAAGATGAGGTAGGAAATTAATTTCCTACTTTTTATGTCTTGTTATTAAGTTAAAAATAGTATAAAATGATATATAGGTGATAGGATGAAAAAGGGTTTTACATTGGTTGAACTTCTCGGAATACTCATGATACTTGGAGTTATAACTTTAATTGCTGCACCAGCAATAGTATCTACCAATAAGAAGTCTATAGATAACGATTATGTGGAATTTAAAAAGACGATTGAAAATGCAGCTGAAGTATACGTGGAAACTCATTTGGATGATATAGATGTTATTAACTTAAAAAATAATGGATCATCTATGGATATAGATGTATCAACTTTGATATCTTCTGGACTTATTAATGGGGGAATGAAAAATCCTAACGTTAAACAAGATGTTAATGGAAATGAAAAAATAGCAAATCAACAAATATCTGTAACTGCAAGTAAAGAGGGTAATGTAATAAAATATACCTATAGTGGACCATAATATTTGAAAGGAATGATACTTCATATGAAAAAGACTATAAGAGATTATGATATAAAAGGAAAAAGAGTAATAATAAGATGTGATTTTAATGTCCCTATTGAAAATGGTGAAATAAAAGATCTAACCAGAATCAAAAAAAGTTTAAGGACGATTAGATATGCTAGAAAAAATGGAGCAAAAGTTATTTTACTTTCTCATATGGGAAGAGTTAAAACTGATGAAGATAAGAAATATACATTAAAATGTCTAGTAGATCCTCTATCTAAAATGCTTAGAAAAAAAGTTAAATTTATACCACTTACAAGAGGTGAAGAAGTTTTAAATGCAGTAAAGCAAATGAAGGATAGAGATGTCCTATTAATTGAAAATACTAGGTTTGAAGATTTAAATGGAAAGAAAGAGAGCTCAAATGATAAAGAACTTGGAAAATACTGGGCAAGTTTAGGAGATATATTTATAAATGATGCTTTTGGAACTATTCACAGATCTCATGCATCAAATGCCGGAATAGAGAAAAATCTTCCTAGTGGAATTGGATTTTTAGTTGAAAAGGAGATAAAATGTTTAGATAAATTAAATAATCCTAAAAGACCTTATACAATCGTACTTGGGGGCTCTAAGATATCAGATAAAATAGGTCTTGTAGAAAAGTTAACTTTAAAGGCTGATTACATTTTAATAGGTGGAGCAATGGCTTTTACATTTTTAAAAGCGGCTGGTTTTTCTATAGGCTCTTCACTTTTCGAAAAAGATCAATTACCTTTCTGCACAAATCTATTAAATAAATATCCAGATAAAATAATTCTTCCAATAGATATAATAACAGCTAAAGAAATTAAGGATAATGTTAAAACTAAAGAGAGATTTTTAGGTGAAATTAGAGAAGATGAAATTGGACTTGATATAGGTAAAAAGAGTTTAGAAGTGTTTAAACAGTATATAGATGACAGTAAAACCATATTTTGGAATGGACCTATGGGTTATTTTGAATTAGACACATTTTCAAATGGAACTAGAGAAATATGTAAGATGATAGCTGAATCAAAATCATATAAGGTTATAGGTGGAGGAGATACCGCACGTGCAGTAAATGAAATGGGCTTTGAAAAAAATATGGATCACATATCTACTGGTGGAGGAGCAGCTTTAACATATATAGAAGGAGTTAGCCTTAAGGCTTTAAAATTGATAGATGAAAAATAGAAAGAGAAACATTTTTATAATACTATTAATATCTTTAGTAGTTTTGTATTTTGTTTTTAAAGATGATCCAGTAGAGAAAATAAAATGTCTATTTTCATTAAATCCAATCTGGCTTTTAGTTTCATTTTCTTTAATGTTTGTCTATTGGATTTTAAAAGGAATTGTACTATATTATATAACTAGAAAAATAGATAAAACTTTTACTATTAAAGATGGAATTAAACTGATGATTTCAACTCAGTTATTTCACTCAATAACTCCATTCGCATCAGGTGGACAGCCTTGGCAGATTTATAAACTTAAAAAAAGAGGAGTTCCAGTAGGAGAGAGTACGAATATGGTGATAGAGGATTTTATCGCATATCAAATAGCTCTAATACTACTTGGAGTTTTAGCAGTCTTATTAAATCACTTTTTAAATATAATACCAAATACATCACATTTAAGATATTTGGTTTTAATCGGCTTTTCAATGAATATGCTTGTTATCATTTTACTATTTATAGTAGCTTTCAGTAAAAAGTGGAATAAAAAGATAATAGATTTTACGATAAAAGTATTATATAAGATAAAAATAATTAAAGATAAGAAGAAAATGCTAAAAAAATCTGAGAAATTTATCAACAATTTCCACGGTGGAGCTGAGATCTTATTTAGTGATAAGATGAATTTTATAAGAATTATATTATTAAATTTTGCTGCTTTAACATTTCAATATCTAGTTCCATTCACACTTATGCTTGGACTTGGAGTGTTTGTAAATCCAGTTTACGTTGTGACGTGCTCTGCATATGTAATGCTTATAGATTCGATGATACCAACTCCAGGTTCTACCGGTGGACTTGAGTATGGGTTTATGTCATTTTTTAAGACGTTTATTAAAGGTTCTAAACTATCTGCTGTAATGATAGTTTGGAGAGTTATTACTTACTACTTTGGAATAATTATGGGATTTATATTTATAAATGTTAAAGATAAGGAGGTAGGAACTTGAGGATAGGTATTTTTACAGAGACGTATTCTCCTTATATTAGTGGACTTGTAACCAGTGAAGTGATGCTTAAAAAAGCTTTAGAAAAATTAGGTCATAAGGTATACGTAGTTACGGCCAATTTAGAAAGCTTTCATTATCAATATGAAGAAGAAGAAAGGGTACTAAAAATTCCTGGAATTCCTACTGGAATATATGATTCAAGACTTACTAGTATTTATCCAATTAAAGCTATTAATATGATCAAATCTTGGAATTTAGATGTAATTCATTCACAAACAGAATTTGCAATCGGTTCATTTGCAAGGTTATTTGCTAAACAGTATAACATACCGATAGTTCATACTTATCATACGATGTATGAGGATTATGTTCACTATATTACTAAAGGGCATTTTAGTAAGTCTTCTAAAAAATTAGTTGGTTATTTAACAAAATTTTACTGTGATAAGACCATTACAGAACTTATCGTTCCAACTAAAAAAGCGTATGATTTATTTAAAGAAAAATACAGTGTTAAAAGAAATATTCATATCATCCCAACTGGAATAGAAATAGATAGATTTTATAGAGAAAATACGGGTAGTAAAAAGTTGTCATCACTAAAAAAGAAGTATAATATTAAGAAAAATGATTTTGTCTTAGTGTTTGTTGGTAGAATCGCTGAGGAGAAAAACGTTCCGTTTATAATCGACGTTATGAGTCAAATGATAAGTACATATCACAGTTTAAAGATGTTAATTATTGGTGATGGACCTGATAAAGAAAATTATGAAAAATATTCTAAGAGTAAAGGGTGTGACAAAAATATAGTTTTTACTGGCAAAGTTCCGTGGGATGAAATTCCTCTTTATTACGCTCTAGGTAGTGCCTTTATATCAGCATCTACTACAGAGACCCAAGGGTTAACAATAATTGAAGCTATGGCATCATCTCTTCCAGCCGTGACAATTGACGATGAGAGTTTTTCAGGTACTGTTATAGATGAGTTAAATGGTTTTTTATTTAAAGATGAAAAAGAATGCATTAAAGCAATTGAAAGACTAATTAATGATAAAGAATTATATAAAAGGCTTTGTAATGGAGCGAGAAATAGTGCAGATTCACATTCTTCGAAATATTTTGCCCAAAGGGTAATAGATGTATACGAAATAGCTATCTCTAAAAGAAAACCAGGCTATAAAGAGAAAATAAAAGATTTTATCAGTAAGGTGGTATCATGGAAAGATTAGTATTAAATCAAAAAGCATATTTTACTTCACTAAAAGAAATAGAAGAGTTTCAAAATAAAATAGATAAATATAAAAATAGTGTCATTGTAATCCCTTCTAATATATATTTAGAAAATTATATTAAAAAAGGTTATAAAGTAGGATGTCAAGATGTATCTGATTATAAATCAGGACCTCATACTGGTGAAGTGTGTGCGAAGGCTTTAAAAGACTTAGGTGTTAGCTATGTTTTAGTCGGTCATTCTGAACTTAGAGAAAAATACAAATTATCTCAAGATGTAATTGTCAGTAAAACTCGTAGATGTTTAGAAGAGGGATTAAATGTGATTTTGTGTATTGGAGAATCTTTAAAGGAAAAAGAACAGATGCAAATATTTAAGGTTATAGATGATGAGTTAAAAGGAGTAGATAAAAGCATCATAATTTCATATGAGCCTATATGGTCGATTGGGAGTGATTTAATTCCTTCTTTTGAAGAGATAATGGATATTATCAGTTATATAAAATCAAAAGGTTTTAAAAAAGTTTTGTATGGTGGTAGCATTAATGAGCGAACTATTAATGAATTAAAAGATATGAAGGGGTTAGATGGATTTTTAGTTGGAAGTGCATCTGTAAGTTTTGAAAATGTTATTAAGATGATAGAAGTTTTATCAGAGTGAAGCTTCTATTTTTTCGACAAAACTAGATATTTTTTACTCTAGAAAATGTATGATGTATATTGTATAATTTTTATGGTAAGGGAGAGAAATATGAAAACTAATATTTTAATGATTGATGACAATACAAATCTAATTAACATGGTTAAAGAGTATTTTAGTGATAGTGATGTACGTATTATGTTTGAGGCTAAAGATGGTGAAGAAGGTTTAGAGGTTATTGAAAATCATAAAGATGAAATTGATCTTATAATTCTAGATTTGATAATGCCTGGCAAAGATGGGATGTACGTTTTATCAGAGCTTAAAAAAAGAGGTATTGATAAAAAGATAATTGTTGCGACAAGTTATAATGCCTCTGAAGTAATTAGAGAAGTGTCAGAGTTTGGTGTAAGTTATTATGTTTTGAAACCTTTCGATTTAAATGTTTTGGAAAAGAGAATAAAGGAAATTACAAATAAAAAAGAGGAAAATAGTTCAATTGATTTTTATTCAAGTAATTTAAATATATCAATAACTAAAATGCTTCATGAGCTTGGTATTCCTTCGCATATTAAAGGGTATCAGTATATAAGGGAAGGAGCTAAAATAATATTTGAAAGGCCTGAGGTAATAGGAGGCATTACAAAAGAATTATATCCGGAACTTGCTAAAAAGTTTAATACAACCGTTTCTAGAGTTGAGAGGGCTATTAGACATGCTATTGAGGTTAGTTGGAATAGAGGTAATTTAGATTTTATGGAAGAATTATTTGGGTTTAGTGTAGATATTGATAGAGCTAAACCGACTAATTCTGAATTTATGGTTACAGTAGCTGATAAACTTAGACTAGATTTTCATAAAGTTAACTAGTCTTTTTTTTTAATGTGTGGTAAAATAGTTATAGAAGGTAGGGTAATATGAAAAAAGGATTTACTTTAGTTGAACTTTTAGGAAGTATTGTCATTTTAGCTATAATTGCTTTAATTGCTTTTCCTACTGTTTTAAATTTACTTACTTCATCACAAAATAAAATAGATGATGGTTTAAAGAATTATGTGGAAGAAGCGGCGAGAAGTTATGTAAGTGATCACGTAAATGATTATCCTAAAGATAGTAGTGATCGTAAAATAGATGTTTTTACTCTTAAAGATGATGGATATATAAGTGAAACTAATTTTGAAAATAATAAATCTATTCAAAGTGGATGTGTAAAAGTTTCGGTGAAAAACAATAATTATGTATTTTCATTTTCAAAAGAAGAGTGTAATTAAAGAAAGAGAAGGTAATGATATGAATAAAAAAGCATTCACATTAGCAGAAATACTTGGAGTGATAGTTATAATAGGGTTATTAGCAGTAATAATAACTCCGCTTGTAGTAAATAGATTAAAAGGAAATAGTGATATAGTATCAACTGCAAGTGATGATTTGATATTTGCATCAGCAGACGAATATATAAAGGATAATATAGAGAATTATCCACCAGGAAAAAACTACTGCATAAAGGTTAAAGCATTAATAGATTCAGGCTATCTTTCAGAAAAGACTAAAGATATAATTACAGGTAATCCTTTAGATAATTATTATGTATCAGCTAATATATATGGAGTTGGTAACGTAGATTACAATCTTTATAATTCAGAATATGAATGTAATAAAGTTAAATCGCTTCCTGTAATTACATTTACAGTATTAAATGGATGGGGAGGTTCGAAAGAAGTAAAAATTAATTATCCTTCAGTAGAAAATGAAATGTATCCAGAAAAAGGATTTGAATGGAATTATAAAATTAATAATGGAAGTAAAAATGATGTAGGGGATAATACAAATGATTCAAAAAATCCACCTAAGCCGACAATAACATTTACAGAAAATGGTACGCTATACGCAGAAATGAAATATGGAGATAGAATTATAAGTAATAGTGTTAAAATAGACATGATAGATAAAGATGCACCTAGTGATATAAAAATAGGTTCATTTCCTACGCAAACAAATAGTGATATAACTACTAATTGTAATGATTTGAATAATGTGACAATTACTATGAGTGATGTGGGTGGTAGTAAATTAGATAAATATATTATTACGGAAACAAGTGGCAAACCTGATAATAATTCAAATTGGATTGATATAAGAGATGCGAGTAATATGAAAGTTAGTAAGGCAACAGTAAAATTTAAAGTAGATTACCCTTCAACTTTAGAAGAAAAAAAATATTATGTTCATGTCTTGGATACAGCAAATCAATATTCTTCACAATCTTTTAAAGCGTCGATATATCACACATTAACACTTAATTATAATTATTCTGGACGTGCAAATGATAATCAAATTGTTAAAAATGGTGAAACGTTTAATTTACCATCCCCAAAGAGAGATGGTTATACATTTCAAGGTTGGTATAAGGATTCTAAATTTACTGAAAGTAGCAAAGTTAATACAGGCGACCGAGTATGTCTTGGTAACAATTTAACTTTGTATGCTAAATGGAAAGCAAATACATATGTTGTTAGTTTTGTTAGCAATATTAGTGGAGCAACAGGATCGACAAGTAATGTAACTTGCACATATGATCAAAATTGTACATTGACAAAAAATGGTTTCTCAAAAACAGGATATACATTTCAAGGTTGGGCTACTACAGCAAGTGGTAATAAAGTTTATAATAATTCACAAGTTGTAAAAAATTTAGCTACATCTGGAACTGTAAAGCTATATGGTAAGTGGACAGCAAATACATATGTCATTAGTTTTGTTGGAAACATAAGTGGAGTAACAGGAACGACAAGTAATGTAACTTGTACGTATGACCAAAACTGTACATTGACAAAAAATGGTTTTTCAAAAAGCAATTATGTTTTTGAGGGATGGGCTACTACAGCAAGTGGCAATAAAGTTTATAATAATTCACAAGTTGTAAGAAATTTAGCTGCATCTGGAACTGTAAAATTATATGCTAAATGGATAGAGGCTTGTTCAAGTGTTAAATATGTTGATGGAACTACCTGCACTAAAAAATGTGGGGGCGGCACATATAATCAATTAGCTTATTCTACATATAATAATCAGAGATGTTCAGATAAAGATAAAACATCCGGCGGAGCATCTTGTAATAATCAGCCTTGTTATAAGGTATTAGCAACTGGTGCCCATGTGTGCCCAACAGATAGTAGTCTTGATGGATGGGATAGAGATTGTCACACTGATACACATTTTAATACAATGGAGATAAGTAGCGTTAGTATTACAGGATCAAATCTAAAATTTCATATAAAAGTGAGGGCAAACACACAATATAACAATATTTTTAGGGGTACAATAACTGGTAAAGTGTGTTTATCGACTGGTTCAAGTTGTACTTATACAGTAAAAAATAATATAGATATGTCTAATTGGTATAATTTGAGTGGAGTTGTTATAAATAGTACATTAGAATATGATCTCAGTGATAATAATGTATCAAAAGGAAAATACTATGTGATATTTAAGTCAACTGGTTCTGATGGTGGACCTTATGCAAGTTTTACCCAAAATCCTTCGAAAAGTGGAAACAAGCAAATTTTTGAAGTACTATATTGATGAACAATTAAAAAGATAAATATTTGATTTAAAAAGCAGATTATTACTGCTTTTTATCTTTTCCTTGATTAATTATTTAATGTAATATATAATTAATACAGAATTTTTGTGGTGATATGTATGAATATTGGAAATGTTAAAATAAAGGGAAAAGCCTTTTTGTCTCCCATGGCGGGTACTTCAAATTCCGCATACATGAAAATATGTGAGGAAATGGATGTAGGATATGCCGTTACAGAACTCATTAGTTCTGAGGCTATAACTAGAGGAAACAAAAAAACATTTGATATGCTTAATGGTTATGATAAATTGAATATACCTGTAGCAGTTCAGTTATTTGGCTCTAATTCTAAAGTGATGGGAGAAGCAGCAAGAATAATAGATGATATGAAACTGTTTGATGTAATCGATATTAACATGGGCTGTCCAGTTACTAAAATTGCAGTATCATCTTCTTCTGGAAGTGCTTTGCTTAAAGATCCTGAAAAAGTTGGAAATATTGTCTCTTCTGTTGTGAGCAGTGTAAAAGTTCCAGTTACAGTTAAAATAAGAAGTGGATGGGATCATAAATCTATAAATGCCTGTGAAATCGCTAGAATATGTGAAGAAAATGGCGCAAGTGCAATTACAATACATGGCAGAACGAGGTCTGATGGTTATGGCGGCAAAGTAGATTTAGATATTATAAAAAAAGTAAAAGAAAGTGTAAGTATTCCAGTAATTGGAAATGGCGACATTAAAAATGGCAAAGATGCTGAGAATATGATGAACTACACCAAATGTGATGCTATTATGGTAGGAAGAGCTGCTTTAGGAAATCCTTGGGTGTTTAAAAATATAAATAATTATTTTTCAGGTATAGATGAATATATACCAACGCTTAATGATAGAGTAGATATGATAAAAAGACATCTTGATTATCTACTTGAAATTAAACCAGAGAGAACAGCCATTTTAGAGATGAGAACAAATGCTTCTTATTATTTGAAAGGAATAAGTGGAACTAAGGACATAAAAGAGAAAATATTTAAATGTAAAACTAAAAATGAATTTATAAAAGTAATAGAAAGCGTGATATAATATGTTTTTAAATAATAATATTTATAAGCAGATATATAATAAAATTAATAAATTTGAAACTATAGTTATTGCAAGACATGTTGGACCTGATCCTGATGCTTTGGGAAGTAGTTTGGGACTTAAACAGATAATTATAGATAATTTTCCTAATAAGAAGGTATATACTATAGGTAAACCTGCTAAAAGATTTAAATATATGGGTGATTTAGATATTCTTCCAGAAGATACAACAAATGATAAAACTCTGTTAATAGTTACAGATACTCCTGATCATAGAAGAGTTGATGGTGTTGATCCTAGAAATTTTGTAAACTCTATAAAGATAGATCATCATCCATTTATAGAAAAAACGTGTGATATTGAGTGGATTGATGACACTTCTTCAAGTGCCTGTCAAATGATTTTAGAGTTTGCACTAAATTTAGATTTAAAATTATCTAGTGAAGCTTGTGAAAAACTATATACTGGGATTGTTGCGGATACCAATAGATTTTTATTTACATATACTTCTGTTAAAACTTTTATTCTAGTAGGAAAAATGCTGAAAAAAACAAATATAGATATCAATAAAGTATATGAAAATCTATATTTGAGAAGTTATAATGAGATTAAGTTTCAGGGTTATATGTCTTTAAATTTTAATGTAACTAAAGGTGGAGTCGGATATATTATAATTGATGATGAAGTTTTAAAAAAATATGATGTTGATCCTGCTACTCCTGGTAATATGATTAATAACTTTAACTATATTGAAGATTTTAAAATATGGCTTACAGCCACATTAGATAGAGATTTGGGAACGTATAGAATATCTGTAAGGTCTAGGGGTCCTATTATCAATAAAACTTTAGAAAAACACGGTGGTGGTGGACATATATTCGCATCTGGGACAAGATTAAAATCTAAAGAAGATATTATGAAATTGATAGATGATTTGAATATTGTCTTAATGGAATATGAAGAAGAATATGATGGATGAGATATTTGTTTAATGCTTTTTAAAACAAGCTGTAGTCCAATTAAATTTAGATAATGGGTAGTTCACGTAAAACAGGGCGATTTTTTAACCGATGATGAATTGTAAATGACAAAACTTGGAATTATGACTGGATGTATTTTAATAAGTGATGTAGAAAAAGTGAAAAAGAAAAGACTCTAGTAAATGTTAGAGTCTTTTATCTGTAGTAATATGGACCATAGTAATAGGGGTAATAATTAGGGTAAAAAGGCCTATTGTTATAGAAAATAGGTGATATTAATCCTCCTGTTAAACCACCTAATAAAAATGGTCCCCAAAATCCTGATTGATTATTTCCTATCGGTCTTGGTCCAAATACTGGTCTTGGTCTAAAACCTTGATTCATTATAATTCCCCTTTCATAATTATCATATGAAACATTTAAAAAATTGATAATCATATCATTTTTATATTATAAAATCATATAATTTTTTAGGTGAATAAGCGTGAAAAAAATTTTCCAAATTGTCGGTATAACTACTTTAATGATAGGAAGTTTTCTATTTACATATAAGGTTCAGACTGCTTCAAAAATGACAGATGAACTGTTAAATGAAATTAAAAGTAAAAAGGATGGTTATAAAGAAAATCCTATAGAACCATACATAAAGGACAAAACAATTGTTCCTGGAATAAATGGAAGAGAAGTAGATGTTTTGAAAAGTTATAAAAAAATGAGTGAAGTAGGATATTTTGATGATAGTCTTTTTGAGTATAAAGCTATTTACGTTGAAAAAAAATTAGATAAAAATAAAGATAAGTATATAATTGGGCTAAATGGAAGAAATATGAATGTTTCTTTAATATTTAAAATTGATGATTCAGATGATATAACTAATTTAGTTAAGAAATTAGATAATAATAATATGAAAGTAAGTTTTTTTATAACTAGTAAATACCTTGAAAAGCACCATAATCAAATAATTAAACTAGTTCAAAATGGATATACCATAGGTAATTTGAGTAATAATGAAAACTATGAAGATAGCGATTTTGTATGGATGAAAACTATAATAACTAATATAGGAAACCAAAAATACAATTACTGTTTTACAAATAAAGAGAATAACAAAATTATGAAAATGTGTAAATTACAAGATTCATATACTATTATGAGTGATGTAATAAAATCAAATCCACTACTTAATATAAAAAAAACTCTTTCACCAGGAAAAATTATAGTATTAGATTATAACAGTGAACTTTCACGTGAGATAGATACAGTTTTAGATTACATAAAATCTAAAGGATATAGTTTAATTTCATTAGAAGAAGGGTTAAAAGAGTAATTTGACAAGATAAAACATTTGTGCTAGTATATACTCCATATTCAAAGGGGGAAATGGATATGTATACTGAGAATAATACAAAATCTTTAAGATCTGTATTTATTAAAATAGTACTTGTAGTTGTGATACTTTTCATTTTAATGATGTTATTTCCAACTAAAGGTTTTATAACTAATCTATTTAAATCTTCAAAAGAAGTTGATAAAAATTTCAATAGTAATTTAATTGCTATTGCGACAGCGGGAAGTGGATATTATACTTCATCTAGATTGCCTCAAAATGAGTCAGAAGAAGTTAAAATGACACTTAAAGAGATGTTAGATAAAAAGTTAATTGTAAGATTTACTGATAGTAATGGAGTAACTTGTAGTACAAAGAAATCATATGTCTTAGTCAAAAGGGAAACAGATGAATATACAATGAAGGTTAATCTTTCATGTACTGATAAAACAGATTACATAATTTTACACATGGGTCTAGATGGAAAACAGTTTCCCAGTACCAGCACCGCAAGGTGCACTTTCGTAAAAAATCTTGACGATACTTTGACCTATGGAGAATGGTCAAGTTGGGGTACTGATAGAATTATTGAAGATGGTACCAATCAAGTTGAGGTAACCACAAAAACAGTTCAAAGTGGAACTAAAAATGTTACAAGAAATCAGCAAGAACAAGCACTTGCTAATAGATATACGTTCTCATCTACAGGAAATGTATATTACGCATGTTCAAGTAAATATGATAACGCGGGCGTTTATAATGAGCCAGTTATGTGTACAAAAAACATTACAGTTTATGCAACTGAACCAAATTATACGACAGTTACATATTACAGATACAGAACTAAAAGTATGACAAATAATACAGTTACGAAAGAATCTGACTGTGATGATAATTCACTAGTTGCTGAAGGATATACTAAAATTAACTAGATAATTCTAGTTTTTTTGATGAAGGCGACAAATCAATGTCAATTTTAATTAAAAAAGTGAAAATCATTTGATTATTCTAAAAGGATGTGATACTATAATAATAAGGATGACCATAGGAAAGGGCTGATTTTATGAAAGAAAAATATATGTTTGGATATGACAATGAAAATGAGTTTCGAAAGTTAGAAAGTGCACTTAAAAAGTACAATATGCTAGCTTTTAAAAAATTGTGTTTTGATTATTATCCTAAATTAAAATCAGGTGAATTTTTAGGCTCTTTGGTTAAGGAAGATGATGGAACAAAATACTATGAGGTTAAACTTCCTACAGATGCTATATTTGTCAAAGTCCATGGTGAAGTTAGACTTCATTATAGAGTTGTCAATAATAAAAATTTAGTTATTTTAGAAAAAATATCACCAGAAGAAATACTTAGAGAAGGACATAAATCTGAACTTGTCGCTTATAAAGGGGTAATGGTTTCTAAAGAACACGCAGATAAGGATAAATTTAAGATAAATCTTTTAAATATGATAAATAAAAATTAGTCACTTTTGTAGTGGCTTTTAATTTAGTTAATTTGTAAATAAACTAAATATCTGTTAAACTTGTATTGGTGGTAATATGAAAACATTAATAGAAAAGAGAAATTATATCATTATATTTATAATTGCCTTTTTATTATTTTTTATTTTTATGGGTAAAAATGAAGTATATGTAGATACGTTTAAATTTGATAAAAACATAATAACTGTTATGATATACGATAGGATAGATAAGAATAATGTAAAAAAAAACATAAAAGATATCTGCCGAAAGGATTATAGAAAAAATGTTAAAAAAATAGCTGATAATTATGATTTATATGGTGGCTATATTTCTATGAAAATAAAAGAGTATTTTAAGAGTAAAAAAATAGATAAATATATAATAAATGAAAACGGAGATATTACTACCGGAAAAAGGTATAATGATACAGCATATAAAATTAGTATAAATGATTCAGATAATAAGGTTTTAAAGATAGTTAACTTAGTAAATGAAAACATTTCGACTATTAGAGATGGTGAAGATAGTATTAGCGTTATTGGAAAAGATATAGTTAAAAACAAAATATATAAATACATGTTAAATGACGTAAGTACTGATGAAGGTAAAGAGATTATTAAAGATAAAGATATAGCTGTTTTGTGGTATAGAGATGGTAATATAACGATGAGTGACAATTTTGAAAAATATGTAAAATAATTTTTTTGTTAAAATTCTCTTGAGAAGATATGTTAATATGTGGTAATATGGATATAGATAAGATAAGATTATTTATTTTTTGGAGTGAGAATTATGAATATATTATTTGAAATATCTGATAAACTTTTAATTATAATTGGATTAATAGTTATTTTACTAATTACGATTGGTGTTATCGTTTTTAAAGCTTTAAATAGAAAAAAGATTAAGCCAATAGAGGAAGACGAGAGATACGACATTGACGTAGATGACAATTTTGATTCTCTTTCAATCGACGATTTTTTTAATGAAGAAAGAGAAATACCAAAAGAAGAACTTACTGATGAACAAATTGAAGCTAAAGAAGAACTTCAAAGAGTATATGAAATGATGAGTGAAGATTTAGAAAATGATAATGAAAAAAAGGATGAAATTGATGAGTTTGAGAGAAGACAAGAGGAAGATGCGATAATAAGTTACCAAGAACTTATGAAAAGAGCTGACGAATTAAAATTAGAGGCTAATAATTATGAAGAAGTGTATGAAAAAAGTGCGGATATGAGTGTTGAAGATATTTTAAATTCTTATGAGAAAGATATTCATGTTAATAGAGATTATTCTTCTAAAAAGTTTAAAAATTCAGAAATAGTTTCTCCTATTTATGGTGTTCAAAGTAATAAAGATATGGTTAGAATGAAAAAAAGGAAGCCAAATGTTAAAAAAAGTGATATAATATCAAAGGCTTATGAAGAGGACTTTGATGAAGAAAAAACACAAAATTTAGAATTTTTAAAATCTCTTAGAGAGTTTAGAAAAAATTTATAAGCCGATTTTAAGGCTTATTTTTGGTGGTGAAATATGAAATATAAAGTGTATACGCTTGGATGTAAGGTAAATGAATACGAAAGTGAAGTAATGGAAAGTTTGCTTGATAATCATGGATATATTAAATCTGATGATCCTGACATAGCAATTGTTAATACGTGTACGGTAACTAATAATGCAGATAGTAAATCTAGAAAAATGATTAGAAGTATAAGAAAGAAATATCCAGATGCAATTTTAGTTGTATGTGGTTGTATGATTCAAAATAAAAAGGATAAAAATATCGATGCAGATATAATAATTGGAAATGAAGGGAAAAGTGAAATTGTAAACTATATTAAAGAGTATAAAAATAAAAAAATATATGATGTAAAGGATATATTTAAATCTAGTTTTGAAGATATGACACTTTCTGATTTTGATAGAGTTAGAGCTTACATTAAAATTCAAGATGGCTGTGACAATTACTGTTCATTTTGTATAATACCTTTTGTAAGAGGTCATGTGAGATGTAAAAGAAAAGAAGATATATTAAGTGAGGCTAGGTCTTTAGTTAAAAGTGGACATAGTGAGATAGTATTAACCGGAATACATACAGGAAATTATCATGATGGAAATTATAGTTTTTCTAATTTAATTGAGGATTTAGTTAAAATAGCTGGAATTAAAAGACTTAGAATTTCGTCTGTAGAGATTACCGAGTTAAATAAAAATGTTCTAAATGTAATTAATAAGAACAATGTTTTAGTTGATCATATGCATATACCATTACAGTCTGGATCTGATAGAATATTAAATCTCATGAATAGAAAATATGATGTTAACTATTATATTAATAAAATTCGTGAGATAAGAAAAATAAGACCTGACATTTCCATAACTACTGATATTATAGTAGGTTTTCCATCGGAGAGAGAAGAAGATTTTAAAGAAACTTTAAATACTATAGAAAGAGTTAAATTTACAAAAATACACGTATTTCCATATTCCGATAGAGATGGCACTAAAGCAAGTAAAATGTGTGATAAAGTAAATGGAAATGTAAAAAGAGAGAGGGTAAAGAAACTTTTAGAAATATCTAAAAATTTAGAAATTGATTACATGAAAAAATATTTAAATAGAAAAGTTCTATTCATTCCAGAAGTATATAAAGAAGGATATTTATATGGTCATACTGGTAATTACTTATATGTTAAAGTTAAAGGTAGAAAAGATATGATTGGAAGAGAAATGGAAGTTTTGATTAATGATATAGAATATCCTTATGTAATATGTAGAGAGTGTTAGAAAGTATTCAGGGGGGATGTTATGAGTACTAAGATATCTCAATTAGATGATATTAGTAAAAAAGATATAATTAAAAAAGCATTAAATCATAAATTGAAATATAGAACTAAAATAGGACTTTCTAAAAAAATTAAATTTGGAATTGAGATAGAAGCACTTGGAAACAGTTTTATGGATGTACTTCAAAAGCATAAAGATGTTTTTTACTATAAAGATAATCCAATGAGAAAGCCTAGGAATATTTATTCTAATAATAAGTGGATATTATACCATGAGTCTACTTTATTTGACGATAGTGGAAGAGGTGTCTATCCTTCTTTTTCAAAACTAAGAAAAAATTACATAAATAATATAGTTGATTGGGAAACTGTTATGTTACCTTTTTATGAAGGTGGTGAAATCACTAGTCCCATTTTAATTGACGATGTATATTGTTGGGAAGATATTAAAAATATGCTTAAATATATGAAAGATAATATAATTAATTTGAGAGTAAATGACAGCTGTTCATGTCATACACACTTTGATATAGGTATTTTCGATAATGATCCATTGACGCTATACAGTTTCATTATATTGCTTGCTGAATGTGAAACTGTACTTTCTAGATTTTACTCTGGTGAGTTTATAAATTTGAGATCAGCAGTAAATGAGTGGGCTAAACCTATAAAATCGCTAATTAGATGTGGGATAGATTTAGATATGGACATTTCATCTTATAAATCTTTGATTAGATCTATATATTTAGGAGATCCTATAATGAAAGAGTATTCCTTTGATTTTTGGGAAATTTACAACAATTATTATGTAAATCTATCTTCAACATTTGAAAATAGACTTCCAAATGGGACTTTAGAAGAAACAATTATTCAAAATAATGTTATGTTAATGGGATATTTAATGGAATATGTGTCAAAAGGAAAATATGATGTAGAAAAAGGTAAATACAATTTAAAAAAAATGAATAAAATAGAAGACCCATTTTATGTAGCCGATATGCTTCCAAAAGATGATTTTAAATTTGATTTTTTAACTCAATATTATAAGGATGGAAAGTATACTAAATCTAAAGAATTAGTTAGAAGTAAAAGGATTTTCTACTGAGCATAGGTTGACAATTAAACCTTCTGTGTGTTAAATTATTGTTGGAGGATTGAAAATGAATGAAAATTATGATGATTATAAATTACATTTAGTTGGTGAGCAAACTTCAAGGGATGCGATTAGACATTATAGACCTGAAGAGTTTAAAGCGAGAAGTTTTAGAACTTCTAAAAAGATGGAAAATCCCAAATTATCACCTAGTGACATAGTAAAAAAGGCACTAGTTACTGCAAGTATAATTTCAGTAATTGGGGGAGGAGTAGCAGTTATTAATAATGTTCAAGATAATAATATTAGCAATGAACAGATAGTTTTTTCTGTTGAAATTCCTTCTCAAATTGCTAATAAGACAGGCGTCAAAGTGGAAGTTGATTCAAATGGGAATGCAACTATTGTAGATGAGAATGGAAAATATGGTTCACTCAATAATATTTCTGCTATGGAGTATGCTTCAATGCTTGGTTATAACGCTAATATCAACTCTAATAATCAAATTGTTAGATGATGAAACTCTAGAAATGGAGTTTTTTTCGTGATATAATTTAGTGAGTGGTGGTTTAATGGAAAAGTATGTTAAGGGAAATTATAGAAAAAGTATATATTCATCAGATAGAGGATATCTAATAGGTCTTTTTAAAGTTAGAGAAACTAATGATGAAAATATGAAAGATTATGTTAATAGAACTATTACATTTACAGGATATTTCTACGAATTAAATGAAGATGATACATATATTTTATATGGTGAGGCCAGTAATCATCCGAGATATGGTTTTCAATATAATGTAGATAATTATGAAAAGGTTAAACCTACTGATAAAGATGGTATTATAGAATTTTTATCTAGTGATCTTTTTCCGGGAGTCGGTGAGAAACTTGCACAATCTATAGCAGAAACTTTAGGTGATAATGCCTTAGATAATATTATAAGTGATCCATCTTGTTTAAGTTTAGTTCCTCGTCTTTCAGAAAAACTGGCAAATAGAATTGTAAGTATTTTAAAAAAATACGAAGAGAGTCATGAGATGATAGTGTATTTAACTGATATCGGATTTACTACTAAAGATGCTTTAAGTATATATAACAAATATAAAAGCGCGACAATGAGAACATTAGAATATAATATCTATCAGATTACCTATGATTTAGAAGATATTACATTTTCTAAAGTAGACTCTGCGGCTTTAAATAGCGGTATTGATAGAAAAGATATTAGAAGATTAGAGGCTTTAACATATAGAGTGATGAAAAAGATAACTTATCAAAATGGTGATACATTTTTAGATAAAGATACTATTATTAATGGTATAAAAAGTTCAACGGGTATGAATTTAGAAGATGTATTTGATGAGATATCTTTAAATTTAACAGATAAAGATAAAATTGTTATTAAAGATAATGACTATTATCTAAAAGAGTTATATGATTCAGAGGATTTTATAGTAAACTTTGTATATAATATGTGTAAAAGAGATATAAAGATTGATAAAAAGGTAGATGATTTACTGCTTTCTATGGAAAAAGCATATAATATTAAATATAATTCAAAACAAAAAGAAGCAGTAAAAAAAGCATTAGAAAACAACTTTTCAATAATAACCGGTGGTCCAGGAACTGGAAAGACTACTATTATAAAAGCGATCACCGAGATATACCAAAAAATTCATAAGTTGGATTATGATGAATTAAATGATATTCTCGCTTTGCTTGCACCAACTGGAAGAGCTTCTAAAAGAATGAGTGAATCTACATTACTTCCCGCATCTACTATTCACAGATTTCTAAAATGGAATAAAGACTCATCTGAATTTATGATTAATGAATATAATAAATCAAATGTTAAAATTGTGATTGTAGATGAGGCAAGTATGATAGATATAAGTCTTTTTTATTCATTGCTTAAAGGATTAAAATCAAATGTTAAAATGATTTTAGTTGGAGATTATAATCAACTACCAAGTGTCGGTCCAGGAACTCTTTTAAAGGATTTTATTTTGTCTAATTGTCTTCCAGTTGTTCATTTAAATTTACTCTATAGACAAGATGAAAACTCTTACATTAATTCACTAGCATCTGATATTAAAGATGAAAATGTTAAAGATACATTTTTAAATACGTACTGTGATTATACATTTTTAAAGTGTTCATCACAGCATATTAGAAAAAATTTAAAAAATATTTGTATGAAGATTAAAGAAAAAGGGTATGATTATAAAAGGGTTCAACTATTGGCTCCTATGTATAAAGGTGAAAATGGAATTGATCTATTGAATAAAGAACTTCAAGAAGTTTTTAATCCTTCTAAAAAATCGAAAAAGGAAATAAAATATGGTGATGTAGTATTTAGGGAAAATGATAAGGTACTTCAGCTTGTAAATATGCCTGATGAAAACATATTTAATGGAGACATAGGTCAGATTAAATTTATTAAAACTTCTAAAGGACAAAAAGAAATACACGTTGATTTTGATGGTAACATAGTTAAATATACTCCTAAAAACTTTGCTTCTATAAAACATGGATATATTATAAGCATTCATAAAAGTCAGGGAAGTGAATTTGAACTTGTAATAATTCCCATTTCTCATTCGTATAATAGAATGCTTTATAAAAAATTAATTTATACAGCAATTACAAGAGCCAAAAGAAAACTAATACTTATAGGAGAACCAGAAGCTTTTCTATCTTCTGTATATAATAAAAATGAGTATATTAGAAAATCTCATTTACTTGAAAAAATTAAGTATAAATTCGAAAATACAAGATAATATATAAATGTATGCATACAAACATCGTATTAGGTAGGTGATTTAATGAAAATGAGAGATATGGCCATGATTGCCGTGGGAAGTATGGCAACTATAGCTTATCAAAAGTACAATAAAAAAATGATGAAAGCTATGAAAAATACTTTTAGCGGAGCTATGGAGAAAATGGATGAAACTTTAGATAATATGATGTAATGGTGTCACTTATGTGATGCCTTTTTATATAGAAAAAAATCCGGTTAAAGGATTTTAATTATTTTTTTACATTTATTTTAGTTTTTAGACTTTTAATATCATTATTTAAAGATTGAATAACTTCACGAATTATATGTCTGTTTTTGTTAACGTAGTCATTTATTACGATATGTGGTTTTATTTTAGAAAATATGTTGGAATTTTCATTGTTGTATCTAAGGACGATATTATCGTTTTCATATGATTCATTATATCTTGATTCATATCTGATGTTAAATGGATAATCCATCTCATTATTAGTGGAAAATACGATTTTTTCGTTATGTGATGGAGTTAAATTGATATGTGGCGAAAGAAGATCGTATTTTATTTTGTATGTTATTTCACTCATATCATCGTTAATAGATACACCGACATATAATAGTGTAGGTAGAAATTCTAAATTATTACTTTTTATCTTTTTCCACTGTCCATCTTTTGAGAGATATTCCAATCTTTCTACTTCAATTAAAGCTTGATGTTCATGCAAGTTTTCTAAAAGATTGATTTTACTTATAAAATCATCTTGCTTCATATGTTTCCTCCCTTAAGTAAGATGTATTTTACTACATTATAAATGGACTGTCAAATTTGAATAAAGTATTTCTATTTATTCATAATAATAAATGGTGATTATGTATGAAAACTATTTTAATAACTGGCGGTAGAAGTGGAATAATTAAAAACGTTATTTCAAAAGTTAAAGATAACTATAATATATATATTACAGTCCATACAAATTCTGAACTTAAAGCAGTTAAAAAACTTTATGGGAAGTATAATAATATAAAATGTTTTAAATTAGATGTTACTGATCATAACGATTTAAATAAATTAAGTAAATTAAAAATAGATATACTAATATGTAATGCCGCAGTTATGGAAAGTGGAAGTATATTAGATATTCCTTTTGAAAACGTTAAAAGATGTTTTGAAACTAATTATTTTAGTGTAATTAAAATTGTAAGAAAAGTAATAAAAGATGATTTAAAGATAATTGTCATGTCTTCACTCGCAAGTTCAATTCCAATTCCCTTTGATGGAGTATACTCATCATCTAAAGCAGCTTTATCTCATGTTATGAGGTGTTTTAATTTAGAGTGTAAACTTACTGAAAAAAAAGTAAGTGTAACTGTAATAGAGCCAGGACTTTACATGACAGGATTTAATGAATACGGATTTGAAAAGAAGTATGAATTTATGGATATAGAATCATTTTTTAAAGATAAAATAGATATGATAAAAAGATATGATAATATAGTTTTAAAGATTCTTCAGAGTAAAAGATTTAATTCAATTACTAAAAAAATAGTAAAAGCTATAGAATCTGAAAACCCAAAGATGTTTTACCGTGCACCATTTATACAAGTTTTATTCGCAAAATTATATATTTTTTTCTCTTAATTAGTGTATAATACTTTATAAGAGGTGAAAAAAATGACTGATATTGAAATTGCACATTTATGTAAACTAAAACCAGTAAAAGATATATTTAATGATGCCGACTTTTTAGAATGCTTTGGTAAATATAAAGCAAAGATCGATTTAAATGTCATTAAGGGTAAAAAGAGAAAAGGAAAATTAATACTAGTTACATCTATAAATCCTACTCCATATGGTGAGGGAAAAACTACTATGTCTATAGGAATATATGATGCTTTTAAAAAACTTAAGAAAAATGCTCTTTTATGTTTAAGAGAGCCTTCATTAGGACCTGTATTTGGAATTAAAGGTGGAGCAACTGGAGGAGGTAAGGCTCAAGTTGTACCTATGGAGGATATAAACTTACACTTTACTGGAGATATTCATGCAATAACATCGGCAAATAACTTACTTTGTGCGGCAATAGATAATCATATATTTCAAGGTAATAAACTAAATATAGATAAGGTTACTTTTAACAGATGTATGGATGTAAATGATAGAGCTTTAAGGAATGTAACAGTTAAAACTAGTAGAACTTCTAGAGGTGACAGTTTTAACATTACTGCTGCCTCTGAAGTTATGGCTATTTTATGCCTTTCTAAGAATTTAGAGGATTTAAAAAGAAGACTTGGAAATATTATTGTAGGATTTAACATAGATAATAAACCAGTGTATGCTAAAGATTTAAAGATAGAAAATGCTATGACAATTTTACTTAAAGATGCCATTAAACCTAATTTGGTACAGACATTGGAAAACAATCCGGTGATTATTCACGGTGGACCTTTTGCCAATATTGCTCATGGATGTAATAGTATAATCGCAACGGATTTAGCTTTGAGACTTTCTGATTATGTAATAACTGAAGCAGGCTTTGGTGCTGATTTAGGGGCAGAGAAGTTTTTAGATGTAAAATGTCGTAGTTATGATTTTAAACCTGATGCAATTATGATAAATGTAACAATTAGAAGTTTAAAGTATGATATTGATAATAAAGATAAATCAGATATAAATAGAGGGCTTAAACATTTAAAAATACATATAGAGAATATGAAAAAATATTTAGATAATGTACATGTTTGTTTAAATAAATTTGACGATGATTTAGAAGAAGACATTTCTATAGTAAGAAGAGCGTGTGAAGAGATGGATGTTACTTTTACATTATGTGATGCATATTCTAAAGGCTCTGATGGTGCTTTAGAGACAGCTAAATGTCTAATTGATTCATTGGATAAGAATTATAAGTTTAATTATTTATATGATATAGATGATAGTATTGAAGAAAAAATTGAAAAAGTTATTAAAAAAATGTATAGAGCAAAAGAAGTATATTATACAGATGACTCTATAGATAAAATTAAATATTTAGAGAAAAACAAATTAGATAAATATCCAATTGTAATAGCTAAAACTCCATATGTTTTAGGGGTTGATAAGATAATGACTGTTAAAGATATCAAACTAAACTCAGGAGCTGAATTTATAACTGTATATTTAGATGACATAATGACCATGCCAGGTCTTTCTAAAAATCCAGCATATATTAATATGCATATAGACAAAAATGGAAATATTGAAGGTATTTTTTAAAAATTATTAAAGTTAAGCACACGTAATTACATCAATTGTATATGTTGGTGTGCTGGCTTTTTTTTTATATTTAGTGTATAATTTTTATAGAAAAAGTAAAAGGTGATTTAAGATGTATTTAAAGAAAATAGTTGCAAAAGGATTTAAATCTTTTGCAGACAACATAGTTTTTAATTTTGACAGAGGTATTAATGGAATAGTTGGACCAAACGGTTCTGGAAAGAGTAATGTTGTAGATGCAATCAGATGGGTTTTAGGAGAGCAATCAGTAAAATCATTAAGAGGTGAAGGGAACATGACTGATGTCATATTTTCTGGTAGTAAATCTAGAAGATCTATGAATATGGCATCTGTAGCAATTACTTTTGATAACTCCGATAAATACTTTCCTTTAGAATATGATGAGATTGAAATAAAGAGAAGAGTTTATAAAGATGGGTCTAATGAATATTTTATTAATGGTGAAAAAGTTAGGCTAAAAGATGTTACCAATTTACTATTAGATAGTGGTATTGCTAAAGAGAGTTTTAATATTATCTCTCAGGGACAGATTGAAGCTATTATTATGAGCAAACCAGAAAATAGAAGAGTTATATTTGAAGAGGCGTCAGGAGTTCTTAAATATAAAAGAAGAAAGTTAGAAGCTATTAAAAAGTTAGAAAAAACTCACGATAATAAAAACAGAATTAATGACATAATTAATGAGATAGAAGATAGAATTGAACCTTTAAAACTAGAGACTCAAAAGGCACTTGAATATGAAGATGCAAAAGACAAACTAGAAAATTTAGATATAGCTTTAATAACTGAAGATATAACTTCTTTAAATTACAAGTATAATGATTCAAAAGAAAGGCTAGAAAAATTAAATAGAGAAGTTGCTTCTATGATGAGTAGTACTTCATCTAATGAGGCTAAAATAGAAAAATATAAAGTTAATATTGCTGAAATCGATGATAAAATAAACAATATGCAAGAAAAGGTGATAGAGTTAACTGAAAAGTCGGAAAATCTAAATAGTAGAAGAATAGTTATATCTGAAAGAAGAAAATATGAAGTTGACGATGCTAGAGTTCATGATAACATTGTCTTATTAAAAGAAAAAGAACTGACTCTATCTAATGAAATAGACAGTTTAAATGAGGAAATAAAGTATTTAAAAGTACAGATAGATGATATAGACGAGAAGTTAGCAAAAGAGAGAGATAATTTAAATAATATTAAGAAAGATAAGTTAACTGTTCAAAGTAAACTTACTGAAATGGTTAGAGAAAATCAAAACTTAGATATTAAAATTGAATCTTTAAAAGAAAATATTGAAAATGGAGGACCTTTACCATTTGCAGTTAAAAGTGTTTTATCTAATCCTCATTTACCTGGAATTCACAATGCGGTTGGAAGTTTAATTGAAATTGATGAGGAGTATTCTCTAGCTATATTAGTTGCTCTTGGAAATGTTGTAAATAATGTAGTAACAGATGATGAAGACTGTGCTAAAAAAGCTATTAAATATTTAAAAAATGTAGGAAGGGCAACTTTTCTTCCTTTGAATATTATTAAATCAAAATATATAGATAATAGCATATTAAGTGTTATATCTTCTACTAAGGGTTTTATAAATATTGCAAGTAACTTAGTTAAATGTGAAAATAAATATAAGAATATAATTGAATATGCTCTTGGAAATATAATAGTAACAGACGATATAGATAGTGCGGTAAACATCGGTAAAAAAATAAAAAACAGATATAAAATAGTTACTTTAGATGGGCAGATTATAAATGCTGGTGGATCTATGACTGGAGGGAAAAATAAAAAACCTAGAAATATCATATCCGACAAATACGATTTGGAAAATAATTTAAAAATGAAAGAAAAAATTCTCAGAGAAATTGCTGAATATGAAAATAAGGTAAATGAACTTGATTACAGTATATCTGTGTTTGAAGATAAGATATACCTTTTAGATAAAGATAGATTGCTAAAAAATGATGACATAGATAATAAAAGAAAAAGTGCGAGTGAAAAAGCAAAGGAAAAAATAAAAATTGTTCAAGATATTAAGAGTACTGAAAACTTATTAAATGGAGTTTTGTCTAAAGAGGAAGAAGAAATTATTGAAAAGTATTATTCATCTTTAAAGAAAAAAGATGAGGCAAATAAGAAGTTAAAAAGTCTAATACGGCAAAAAGATGATTTAAATTCATCATTAGAAGAATATGAAATATCTTTAAAAAAGGAAAATAGTTTATATTCCTCTAAAACAGGAGAACTTAAAGATTTAGAAATTGAAGTAAACAGGCTAGATGTTAAGTTAGATAATTTACTTTCAAATTTAACTGAGAGTTATTCTATGACTTATGATAAAGCTAGAGAAAACTATAAACTTGAAATAAATTATGATGAGGCAAAAAGAGAAGTTAACAGTTTAAAAAGAAAGATAAAGGAAATTGGAATAGTTAACTTAACTGCTCCAGAAGAGTACAAAAAAGTAAGTGAAAGGTATGAATTTTTATCAAATCAAATAAGAGATTTAAATGATGCAGAAAACACTCTTCTGGAGATAATAGATGATATGGACAAGGTTATGATTAAACAGTTTAAGGAGAGATTTGATATAATAAACTCTTATTTCAAGGAGACTTTTAAAGAAATGTTTAACGGAGGAAATGCTGAGTTAAAACTTACAGATCCAAATAACTTATTAGAAACAGGGGTTGATATTACTTGCTCACCACCAGGCAAAAGACTTAAAAACATCTCTCTTTTATCAGGTGGAGAGAAAACACTAACTGCAATCAGTTTACTATTTGCTATTATAAAATCTAAAACATCACCATTTTGTGTATTAGATGAGGTTGAGGCAGCTTTAGATGAGGCTAATGTAGACATTTTTGGAAAGTATTTGGTTAAGTTAAAAGAAAAATCTCAATTTATAGTAATTACTCATAAAAAGAAAACGATGGAGTATGCAAATATATTATATGGAATTACTATGCAGGAGTCTGGCATAAGTAAACTTGTTTCAGTTAAGTTAGAAGATATAGAATAGTTTAAGTTTGCAAAAAACAAAAAAAAGTGTTATTATATGTAGGCGCTTAGATGAAAGGAGGGCTAATATGATGATACTTGATAGAAAAGGAAGCAAAAAGACAAAAATATGTATTTATACAAAAAAAGCAAACAATAATAAAGTGATGTCACGAAAAACACTCATTAAAAGGTTTTGTGATTCAGACTATACACCACTTTATGAAAATAGATATGTTAGATAATCACTTGTTTAAGTGATTATTTCTTTATATAATTTAAGTTACAAAAGAGGTGAGAAAATGTTGCAAGTTAAAAATATAAGTTTAAGATATGGAAAAAGAGTTCTATTTGAAAATGTCAATTTAGAATTTACTGAAGGTAATTGCTTTGGCGTTATAGGAGCAAATGGAGCAGGGAAATCTACGTTTTTAAAAATTCTATCCGGTGAAATAGAACCATCTACTGGTGAAATTGTAAAAGATAAATCAGAGAGGATTTCATATTTAAAACAGAATCACAATATATTTGATGAAAATGCAGTTATAGATACAGTTATTATGGGAAATGAAAGATTATATAAGGTCATGAAAGAGAAAGAAAGACTTTATATGAAAGAGAACTTTACTGATGAAGATGGACTTGAAGTTGCCCTATTAGAATCAGAATTCGAGAGTTTAAACGGCTGGGAAGCTGAGAGTAATGCAGCTACTTTATTATCAGGTCTTGGGGTTGCAAATGATCTACACTATAAAAAAATGAAGGAATTAAGTGATAAAATAAAGGTAAAAGTATTACTCGCATCTGCACTTTTTGGTTCGCCTGATAATTTACTTTTAGATGAGCCGACAAATGGACTTGATATTAAAAGTAAGTTATGGCTTGAAAATTTTCTTCTTGATTTTAAAGGAACAATAATACTCGTATCACATGATAGACATTTTTTAAATAAAGTTTGTACTCATATGGTAGATATAGATAGAGAAAGTATAAAAATGAGTATAGGTAATTATGACTTTTGGTATCAATCTAATGAACTTATGTTAAAACAGTTAAAGAATTCTAATAAAAAGAAAGAAGAAAAAATTAAAGATCTCGAAAAGTTTATAGCTAGGTTCTCAGCTAACGCCTCTAAATCAAAGCAGGCAACATCTAGAAAAAAACTTTTAGAAAAGATAAAGATAGATGAACTTAAACCTTCCACAAGAAAATATCCGTATATAAATTTTGAGATTGAAAAAAGACTTGGAAAGCAGGTCATTACATTAAGTAAAATTTCTATTTTAAATGGTGATGATTTTATCATAAAAAATGTGAATTTAAATATAAAAAATGATGATAAAATAGCTTTAATAGGTGAAAATGAAATAGCTAAAACTGCACTACTTGAAGTACTATCTGGAGGTAAAACTCCTGATAGTGGAGAAGTTAAAGTTGGAAGTAGTGTAGTAATATCTTATTTTCCTAAAAAATATGATGAACACTTTAAAAGTAATATTACACTTATCGATTTTTTGAGAAAATACTCTGATAACAAAGATGATTCTTTTGTAAGAGGTTTTTTAGGAAGGATGTTATTTTCTGGTGAGGAATCTTTGAAATGCGTGAACGTTTTATCAGGAGGAGAAAAAGTTAGATGTATGTTATCTAAGATGATGCTTAATAAAGGTAATTTATTACTATTAGATGAACCTACTAATCATTTAGATATAGAATCTATAACTTCTCTTAATAATGGACTTAAAAGTTTTAAAGGTCCAATAGTCTTTTCCAGTTTTGATACGCAATTGATAAGTACAATTGCAAATAGGATTATTTATTTTAAAGAGGATGGATCTTATATTGATAAGCAGATGAATTATGAAGATTTTTTATCAAAGTATAATTTAGATTAAATAATTAAAAAGCGGAGAATTAATCCGCTTTATTTAAATGTTACATATTTATATAGTTTATAAACTTCACCATTTATATTAAAATATATGTAATACTTTCCTTTGATTCCATCTTCATTTATGTATCTAGAAGATGCAGTATCATTAGTTATCAATTTATATGCTTTTTTATCAAGTACATTATCTAATATAATTTCAACCTTATCTTTTTTAGAAAAATTACCGCTTACTTTAAGGCCATATACATCTTTATACAGTTTAATATTATATTTATCAATTATTTTAGTATTATCATTTGTCTTTAAAAGCAGGTAATCTTTTATAGTTTCAGATATTCCGAGTTTCCCTAATCTAACTCCACGATCTAATGTGTATAGGTCATTTGCATATAGCGGTAGGTTCTTACAATTATAAACTTGTCTGTCAAATATAATACTAAAATTATCTTTTTCTACAGTTTCATCTTTTACTGTTACATCACTTACTGAAGCATTTTCATATTTTCCTATTTTTATACTATCAATTACATCATATGTATGTGCACCATAGTTTACTTTATATGTCATTAGATATTTTGTTCCATCTATTTCATTTACAAAAGAAAACTTTCCATCATCAAGTGAATTTATGGATTCAGGTTTATTAATACTATCATCTTTTAATAAAAATTCATCTTGTTTATTTATAGTATCTTTTCCAATTATGTAATTTAGTTCTAAAGAGTAGTAATCAACACTTATAATTTTATTGTCATCGGTTATACTCATTAGTATAGAATTAGTTTTAGAATCGTAATCTATACTTGTGATTTCTGCTGAAATACCTAAATTCTTTAATTTAAATTCTTTAACAATTTCTCCATTTTTTCTATCTATTTCAACTATAGAGTTATCCAAACTTCCAGGCAAACTTGTTATTAGTAAAATGTTTCCATTTGTAAGTTCTACATTATCGTGATGATATCCTCCAGGAATGGCATATTCAAAATAAACTTTACCAAGCAAATCAATTTCAGATAAACTTACACTATAATTCTTATTAATTGTTTTATTACTTCCTAGTAATAGATGTCCATTGTTAAGTCTTTGTACATCCCAGTTATAATCTTTATCTAAGTACCATCTAACTTCCCCGTATGAATCGTATGCAGCTGTATATTTACTATTTTTAAAACTTGTAAAGAAAAATTCGTCTATGTCATCTTTTTTTACTTCACTAATTTTAGGAAAATCAGTTGGCAATTTATCAGTTTTAATAGTTATTTCCTTTTTTTTCTCACTAGCTTCAATTATTACTTTGTTTTCATAGTCTGAATATAGTCCATATATAGGCAGAATGTGAAGTTTAGATGGAGTAAATGTGTGAACTAAATCATTTCCATTTTTACCTTTTAAAGTAATAGTAGGGGTGGTTAAATCATTTGTCTCAAATACTACTAAGGCACTTAGTGGACTATTACCGTATGGGTTTAATATTATGTTTGGATTATCTATAGTATAAGATGTGTTTTTTAAAAACTCCTTTTCTTTTTCTTCTTGAATTTTTAATACATCACTTTCATTTTCTATCGGTTTAAAAGATTCTATATAGTTGTATATTAGAATTGAGATAAAAAAAGTTAAAACAATTAGAAACAAGTATTTAAATAATAATTTTTTCATATATCCTCCTATATAAGTCTTATTTCATTCTCGTTAAAAAATGGTTTTTTCTTATTAATTTTGTCATAAAATAGTATTCCGTTTAAGTGATCAATTTCGTGTTGGAGAGCAATTGATAAATCTTCTCTAGCTCTAATTGATATCTCATTTCCGTCTTCATCAAGTCCAACAACTTTAACTCTTGCGTATCTAGGTACGTGACCTTCAACCTCTCTATTCACGCTTAGACATCCTTCACCTGTTTCTAAAGCTATGATTTCTTCAGAGTGACTGATAATCTTAGGGTTTACAACTACGTAATTTTTAAATTTTCCTTCTTCATATTCATGGACAATGACTATGATTCTTTTAAGCATTCCAAGCTGAGGAAATGCAAGTCCCATTCCAGGTCTTAGGTTATATTTTTCCGCTTTTTTTTCTATCTGCGAATACTTTAAATGTTTAATAATATTTTCAATGGTAATTTTATCTTCATCAGATAAAGGTGTATTAACCTCTTTACTTATTTTTCTCAATATTTTATGTCTATCATCTAATATATTTAAAGGTTTAAACATGTATACTTCAACTCCTTTTATATTTTAGCACATTTCTAATTAAAAAAAACATTTTTTATAAATTCGTTTCTATCTGCAGTATATTATATATTTGCTGCAGATTTATGTCAAATCTACCTGAATATTTATTATTAAATTTCAAATCATCATTATGTTTTATTATTTTGTTATTTTAACTGAATATAAGTTATAATATTTTTATTCACATTCAGAAGATAATAATAAGCATTAGTTCTATTTTTTTTAGTATTATATTAATTGAAATATTTGTGTAAAGACATTTTTATATTAGACATTTTTTTTGCTAAAATATGTTATAATGTAATTGTATTAAAATGATACGAGGTGAATAGAATGAGTGAAATACAAAAAATAAACTTAAACGATATTGATTTTAAATGGGATAAGGTATCTACGACTGCGGCAGGAGCAGCAAGTGGTAAAGGCTTTTTAAATGAAAGTAACATTATAAAGGATGCTTGGGCTGATGAGTTAGAAATGGAAAAAGTTGATGATGCTTACTTGCTTTCTCAAGATGGAACACCTATGGGATTCATAGATTCTAAAACGGCTGAAGATTATATGAATTCAGAAAAAGCAGCTCACGAACAGTCTAATAAGGATGTTGATAATGGCAATAATAATATTGAAAGAAAACCTTTAACAGATGCATTAAAAGAAAAAGGCGTACTTTCAGATCCAGCTGAAAAGAAAGTAGAGATAACTGAAACAATAAAAAATAGTTTAAATGTAGCTGAAACAAATTCTAATCAAATTGAAAATACTAAGAATAATTCAAATAAACCTTTAATAGATGCGTTAAGGGAAAAAGGTTTACTTTTAGATCCAAATAAAGAAAAAGTAGATATAACTGAAAATTTAATAAAAAACTTAAAAATAGATGATAATGAATCAAAAATATCACCAGTGGTCGATGATTCAACAGCAAATGATAAAATTGTACAAAAAGAATTAACTAAAGTTCAGGTTGACAAAATGCTAGAAATAGCTGAAAGTCAGTGTGGAGTAAGATATAATAGTATGAATTATGGCCCAGCAGAAGAAGGGGGCGATGGTTTTGGATGTGCAATGTTAGTTTCTTATATATATAATAATATACTATTTAACGGAGTAAGAGGAGATTCTATGGATACACCTGGTTTTTATGGGAGTACATATGAATATTGGGGTAATGTTACAAGAGATGGTTATGATCCTCACAATAAGGGGTTTATAGAAGTGCCCGCAGAAGAGGCTCAGCCAGGAGATGTTGTAGCTTATACAGAAGGATATGATCCTTATGAAAGTGCCCAGTCTTGTGGGCATGTAGCATTATATATAGGCGATGGAGAAGTAATAGGAGCCAACGGAACTGGTAGTGGTGATGCTGCGGTTGGCCAAGTTGAAGTAACTAGTGTTGAAGCACAAGCTTATGGTAGAGATGCTCATTATTTACATTATGTTGGCGTCGACGATGGTAACAAGTAATATGTTATTTTGTTAAAAACTTAAATAAGGGTGAAATATATGAAAGAGTATAGACAAGTGTTAAATTTTACTTATAAAAACCAAGAATATGTTATGTATTTAGATAACGATAACAAAAGATTTTTTTTAAAAGTTATTGATGGTCAATTTGCATATTTAACAGATAAAGAATTTGCAGAACTTACCATATTTTTTGCTTCTAATCCGAAAATTATGAAAGTAGTAGGGAAAAAAAAGATTAAACTTATTCCTTCTATAGTTTCTGGAGGTATTACAACTATTCTGTCTTTTTCAGTTTTAACAGGTTGTTTTAAATCTTCTGAGATTCAAGTTGATAATTTGTTTCCGTCAAGAGCTACTAGTGAAATTGTTACAGACGTAGAAGATTTTAAGAATATTATGTCTCTTTCTGATTCTCATACTTTAGATAGTGAAAATGATACATATGAATATAAAGATAATACTCTGTATATTTATGATAAAGATTTTTTAGACTTAGTTATGGAAAAGGAAAATATCACTTATGACATGCTTTGTAGACAAATAGATAGGAATAATTGTATTCCTCCTGAGTTTAAGAGTGTATTATACGATTACTGTCTAGCTTTAACTACTAAGCATCCAAATGTTGATTTAAGAGTTTTTTATAACAATTTAAAGACATTAGAGGTTGAAACATGTACAAGTGAGGAAATAGAGGTTAAAACAGGAATATCTGGTTCTTATGGGTGTTATGATAGTAGTAAAAATGAAATATATGTTATTAAAAATTATGATTATAATAATGATTTGTGGGCTCATCAAGTAATATTTCATGAACTTACTCATTGTGCAATAATTGGAAATTATGAAATAGATGGACTTAAAGTTAAAGTTCAGCCAGAGGGACCCAAATTTAATAACGAAATTACCTCTGAAGCACTTACGACTTTGTTTACTGTTAGTTTATTTGATTATGAAGAAAATGGATTGGCGTATCAACTTCAAAGTAATTATCATAAAATAATGCTTGATTGTTTAGGCGATAATTATAGTTTAGATGATTATTTTAATCACAGTTTAAGTTATTTTGAAAATGCATTGAACAAATATAATGGTAATGATGATTCTGCAGTTATATTAGAATTAATTCAAACGCAATTCAAAGATTATCATAGTACCTTGATAAATGTGTCTAAAGAAGAGTATTATCCAATAATTGGGTATGTTTGTGATATGTATTATAAAAGCCATATCAGTCCTTATATGGAATATGATGAGATGATTGATGTAGCAGAAACATTATATAGTAAAGTAAGTCGATATGTTCCTAATGAGTATAAAATAGAAAAAAAACAGTTTTATGATCATTTAGATAATTATTTACAGTATGTAAATAAAGATAGAACGAGATAATTATATTATTACAAATACTTTACTTTTAAAAACAATGTATATGTTAATATATAACTGATAATGATTATTAAAAATAGATAGTGTCATTTATCGAATTAAATAATACTTGATAAAATATGTTATAATGTAATTGTATTAAAATGGTATGGAGGGAAGATAATGAGTGAAATACAAAAAATAAACTTAAACGATATTGATTTTAAATGGGATAAGGTATCTACGACTGCGGCAGGAGCAGCAAGTGGTAAAGGATTTTTAAATGAAAGTAACATTATAAAGGATGCTTGGGCTGATGAGTTAGAATTGGAAAAAGTTGATGATGCTTACTTACTTTCCCAAGATGGAACACCTATGGGATTCATAGATTCTAAAACGGCCGAAGATTATATGAATTCAGAAAAAGCAGCTCACAAACAGTCTAATAAGGCTGTTGATAATGGCAATAATAATATTGAAAAAAAACCTTTAACAGATGCATTAAAAGAAAAAGGCGTACTTTCAGATCCAGCTGAAAAGAAAGCGGAGATAGCTGAAACAATAAACAATAATTTAAAAGTAGATGAAACAAATTCTAATCAAATTGAAAATACTAAGAATAATTTAAATAAATCTTTAATAGATGCGTTAAGGGAAAAAGGTTTACTTTTAGATCCAAATAAAGAAAAAGTAGATATAACTGAAAATTTAATGAAAAACTTAAAAATAGATGATAATGAATCAAAAATATCACCAGTGGTTGATGATTCAACTATAAATATACCTTCGATAGAAAATGTTGATGTTAAGACAACACGTTATGCTGATTCTACAGTTTGGTATGCTGTTATCCCTAAAGAATTAAAACCAAAATTGGCTATAGCTAATGATAATTATGACGAATTAACTGTAGAAGCTCCTAGTGAAATTGCTAAAAGAAAAAACGCTAAAATAGCTATTAATTTTGGACTTACTGGGGATCCAGCTGGACTTATGTATGCAGATGGAAAGTTCATAGGGTCAGTTAATGATTGTGATCAAACCTTATATATGGACCAAGATGGGACATTAAATTGTATTAGAAATGAGGAAGAAGCAGATCTTGCACAAAAAATAATAGATATTAATCCTGTATGGGCTTCAAAAGGATTTTATGCAATTGCTGAAGATGGCAATTATGTTGATGAAAATTATATAGATCCTAGTCTATCACGTAATAAAGAACCAAGAACTTTTATAGGACAAGATTATGATGGCAACTATATTATTGGTGTTTGTGATGGGCGAAGCGAAAATGAGGCTGGTATGACTTTGAAAGAAGTGTACGATTTTGTTAATACAGAAGTTACTGATAATCTTCGATTCTTATTTAATGGAGATGGTGGAGGTTCAAGTGCTATTATGTATGACGGACAGAAACTTAATCCAGATATTGACGGAAGCGAAAGAGAACGTCCAGACTTAATTTATTGGAATTAAAAAAATTTTTGATACAATTAATCTTGTGATACATAAATAATTTATTTAAAATAAACCAAAAAAGGACCTTTAAAAGTCCTTTTAAAATTAGTTTCCAAAAGCTCTAGTTACGATTATGATTACAAGTAAGATAAACAAAACTAAAATAATAGATTCACCATATCAAGAGCCATATCCTCCGCCGTAGCCACCGCAGCAAGGATTACAGCCATACCCTGAACGACCCTTATAAGTCCAAAATGAAACGCCGAAAATGTTCTTATATTTCAAGGTAAATTAAGGTTTTTTCAAAAAATGAAAAACAGGAAAACTCGAATTTTTTATAAAAAACATAATTTTTTATTAAATTTTTTACATAGCTGTCTTATTAATTTAAGGTAGTATTTTTATGATGGAAAGAGAGGCAAAAAAAAGAAAATAAATTGTTAAAAATAACAATTAAATTTTTCTACTATATGTTTCCAAACTGAAGAAATATTGTTATAATAATGTAAAGAAAAAATATTGATGAAAGGAGTTAATTATTTATGATAGAAGATGAGTTTAGTAAAATAATTAGGCTTATTGAAAAAAGAAAGAAAAATGCTTATTTTAAGGTTAACGAAGAAATGATTTTGTTGTATTTAGATGTTGGAAAGTTTTTGTTTGAATTGCAGCAAAAAAGTAAATATGGTGATAAAATAACAATAAAAGCATCAGAATTTATGAAAAAGAATTATCCCACTATTAAAGGTTTTACTAAAAGGAACATTGAACGAATGATTCAATTTTATAAGACATATAAAGATGATGAAATTGCGACACCACTGGTGACGCAATTGTCTTGGACTAATAATTTACTTATTATTAGTGGGTCTAAATCAATAGAAGAAAGGCACTTCTATTTAAAACTAGCAATTAAAAATAACTATTCAAAAAGAGAGTTAGATAGACAAATATCTTCTGCCTATTATGAACGTTATATGCTGTCAGGTGGAAAACAATTACCAACAATTAAAAAAACTATTGATGAAAATGATTATCCAAACACAAGAATTTTAGATACATATAGTTTAGAATTTTTGGACTTACCAAACGTTTTTTCAGAAGGTGATTTTAAAAAAGCAATTATTAGTAATATTAAAGACTTCATTTTAGAAGTTGGCAAGGATTTTACTTTTATAGGTGATGAATATAGAGTGCAGGTAGGTAATCATGATTTTTTCATTGATTTATTGTTTTACAATAGAGAATTATCATGTTTAGCAGCATTTGAGTTAAAATTAGGTGAATTTAAAGCAGAATATCTTGGAAAAATGAATTTATATCTTGAAGCACTAGATCGAAATGTCAAAAAAGAAAAGGAAAATCCAAGTGTCGGTGTTATACTATGTAGTTCCAAAGATAATGATGTAGTTGAATATTCTATTAGTAAAAATATGTCACAAACTATGATTTCTGAATATAAATTAAAATTAATTGATAAAAAACTATTGGAAAATAAACTAAAAGAGGTTAAAAGTTTAATAGAGACGAAATAATTGTTAAAGATTTAAATATTAGTATGCAAAAGGAAGAAGTTTGATATGATGAAGAAGAACTCAAATTTAATTTTAAAGACATTAAAAAATAGCTTATTAAGTGGAATAAATTTCGATGATAAAATATTAGATTTTTTAGAGATAAATAATGTATTTTCAGATAAAAGTAAAAAATGTAAGCTATGCAATAAAAACTTTAGCGGAAATAATAAAGCTTATGGCAACTCATGTCTTAAAAATTTGTATGACAAAAGTGGTATGAGCTACTTTAAAGAAATAGAAGATAAGGAACTATTCTTGTATACTGCTATTGCTGTTAAATCAAACCAAGATTTTATTAATAAAGAGCAAGTATATTATTTATGTGAATCATATTTATCAAAATTATATATTGAAAAAATTAATAATACCAAGAAACTTCAAAACGAATTAAATAAATGTATAGAAAACAATAAAAAACCAATCATGAAATTAAATACTGCATATAGAATTAGTAAAATAGTAAAAAGAAATAAAAAGATATTAGATGTTAATAATATTAATAAAATAATTGATGAAAATTTATTAAAATTCTTTAAAACATATTTTAGTATAAACAAAATAACTAATCCACGATTTTATGAGGTATATTATTATATGCAGTTCATTCTTTGGGAGGGTGTTGTGAAAGGTGGAGAATATAAAAAACTGAAATTATCTTCGAAATGTTTATCTCATTCATTAAGTGTTTTGAATTCGAAACCAAAGGATATTAAGTTTAATGATAAGGATAAATATGTTATTGACTTGATTAAGGGAGAAGATGGTTTTAAAAACAAAATAAAAGAGTTAATAGATAAATATTATAAAAAAGATAAAATAATATTTAATGACTCAACACCTAAAGATTCTGAAGAATTATATTATAGTTTTGAAAATGACGATCTATTTTATTCGCTTCATTCTGTCAAAATTAACTTTGACGGATACAAAAAAGATAATAAATGGCATCTTAATATTGAACTCACAGATACTTATGATTTTACTGAAATACTATCTAATGATAAATATAAAGATAGTAAGAGAAAATATTTAACAAAAGGAAACGTTTTGAATGACTTTGCAGCTATTTCTAGTCAGTATGGTGTTATTAAACCATATAAAATAATTATTGATTTTAAATGGAGTGATTTTGATGTATAAAAAAATAGATAACATGATATTATGGTTAAAAAGATTTTTAAATACTGATTTTAAAAAAATATTTCTTTTGATTATTATCAGTATATTGATAATTATATCTATATACCTTTTTGGATTCTTTATGGCAATTGGTCTTATAAAAGAAGGAGAGGAGAGAAGAAATGAAATAGATAAACTATACAAAAAAGGAATATGTAATTATGAAAAACCTTGTGATTATCCATATTAAATCTATATAAAATTTAAATAAACCAAAAAAGGACCTTTAAAAGTCCTTTCAGACTGTTGACAAATTAGTTCAATGGTCTTTTCATTTTAAAAAAAATGTATTATAATTAAATTGCGAGTTAAGTCTTACCTTTACTAAATTAAGGCCATTATAACTCGCTTTTTATGTGTGAAAATGTTATAATATA
>JAFWHR010000008.1 GCA_017511945.1 Bacilli bacterium
AAAGCTGTAATAAAATAGATACAAATCCACAGTGCGTAAATATTATATCTCATTTCAGATGTAATAAAAATATTAGTAGAAAGGAGAATCTAATATAGTGATTAATAAAAAAAAATCACATAATTAGATTATACGTGATATGAGTGAAAGTAGTAATCAGTGCAGGTGGAACTGGAGGTCACATCTATCCAGCACTTGCAATTATTAATAAAATAAAAGAAAGAGAACCAGATAGTGAGTTTTTATATATAGGAACCCATAACAGAATGGAAAAAGACATTATACCTACTAAAGGCATACCATTTAAATCTATCGAGATGTATGGATTTAATAAAAACATATTTAAAAACTTTAAAACAGTTAAGTGTTTAATTAAATCTTTTAAAGATACTAAAAAGATGATTAAAGATTTTAATCCCGATATAGTTATCGGTGTTGGAGGTTACGTTACCGTACCGGTTATTGTAAGTGCGAAAAAACTAGGGTATAAAACATTTTTACACGAACAAAACAGCTTACCTGGAAAGAGTAACAAATTTCTAATTAAATACTGTGATTTAATAGGAGCATCTTTTAAATCCTCTTTAGAATATTTGCCAAAGGATAAAACAATTTTGACCGGTAACCCATGTTCGGAAGATGCCTTAAGTAAAAAAGAGGTTAATAAGTCAGATTTAAAACTTTCCAATAGTAAAAAATTAGTTCTAATTGTAATGGGTTCATTAGGCGCGGGAAGAGTTTCAGATTATTTAAAAAAAGAACTTCAGAAATTCGAAGGAAAACAATATGAAATTTTATTTGTAACGGGTAAAAGTTCATATGAAAGTGTCATCAAAAATAAATACCCTGATAACGTTAAAATTATTCCATTTTACGAGGGACTACCTAGTTTAATGAAAAAAACAGATTTAATGGTAACGAGAGCAGGGGCTTCTACTTTATCTGAAATAATAGCTTTGAAAGTTCCTTCATTAATCATACCATCACCATTTGTTGCTAATAATCATCAATATATTAATGCTTTGGATTTGGTAAAAGCGAAAGCAGGTGTCATGTTAGAAGAGAAAGATTTAACAGATGGTGCATTATTTGATAAAATTGATAATCTTATAAAAGATGATAAAAAATTAAATGAAATGAAAAATAATCTATCTAAACTTAATATTGATGGTAGTGCAGATATAATATACGATAATATAAAGAGGTTAGTAGATGAAAATAGATAAAGTTAGTATTAAAGACTATACAACTTATAAACTGACAGGGAAGATGAAATTATTTGTTCCAAAAGATATTTCGGAGTTAAAAGAAATTTTAAAAAAAGATAGATGTAAAATAATTGGTAATGGTTCTAATTTGATAATAGATAAGTCATATGATAAAACATTAGTTAAATTACAACATTTTGATGACATAAATATATGTGGTAATATAGTAGATGTAGGTTCAGGCTATAGTTTATCTAAACTATCTAGAAAATGTGCAGATAATGCTCTTTCAGGATTAGAGTTTGCCTGTGGCATTCCAGGAACAGTAGGCGGTGCTATATACATGAACGCTGGTGCTTACGGTCATGAGATATTTGACGTTTTAAATAGCATCACCGTATTAGATGAAAAATTACAAATAATTGAAATATGTAAAAAAGATCTAAAGAGTAGTTATAGAAATTCATTGCTGAAAGATAATAATTACATATGTCTAAAAGCACAGTTTAAACTTGATTCTAAAAAATCTGAAATAATAAAAAGAGATATCATTAATATCATGGAAGATAGAAGGAAAAAACAGCCTTTAGAATATCCATCAGCTGGCTCAGTTTTTAAAAATCCAAAAGGTTATTCAGCTGGAAGATTAATAGAAAAATCTGGTCTTAAAGGACTCAGTGTTAACGATGCTTCTATTTCAGAAAAACATGCAAATTTCATAATCAATAAAGGAAATGCCAGCAGTGATGATGTCATAAAATTGATTAACATTATTAAAGATAAAATAAAAAAAGAATATGGAATAGATTTAGAACTTGAACAAGAAATATTAAAAGGGTGAATATATGGCTAAGAGAAAAAAGAGAAAGATTAAGACTAAAAGTATTATTGTTTTGTTTTCTTTAATAACATTAGTTTTACTAAGTCTAGCTTTTTTGACAGACATAAAAATAAACAATGTAATAGTTAAGGGAAATAAACTGTATACTGATGAGGAGATTATCACATTAGCAGGGTTAGATAAATACCCCAGCAGTTTAAGTAACTTATCTCTATCTATTAAGAGAACTTTAGAAAAAGATAAATATATAAAAGTGGCAAATGTCTATAAGAGTTCTATTGATAAAGTAGTTATAGATGTAAAAGAAAACATGCCATTAATATATTATTTACCCAGTAAAAAAACAGTTCTTATGGATAAGACTGAGACAGACGATAACTTTCCAGTTCCAACTTTAATTAATTATGTACCAGATAAAATATATTCATCATTATTAAATGAAATATCTGAATTAGATTATAGAATAGTTAAGAGAATATCAGAGATAAAATATGATCCAAATGATGTAGATGATGAGAGATTTTTACTTACGATGAATGATGGAAATTATGTGTATTTAACTATAGAAAAGTTTAATAAAATAGATAAATATTTAGAGATAATCAAGTCGTTTGACAATAAAAAAGGAACTCTTTATTTGGATTCTGGTGAATACTTTGAGGTTAGACAGTAAAAAATTATCAGTTTTATTTACATTTTTCTTTAATTTTTAAAAAAAATATAGTATAATCAAGTATAGACCATAGGAGGAGATTTATGGAGCACGTATATGCAAGTGTAGATATTGGCAGTGACAGTATAAAAGTTACAGTTTGTGAATTATATAGAGGTCATCTTTATTTACTAGCAGCTACATCCGTACCTTCTAAAGGTGTTAAAAAGGGACTGATTACTGAGCCTAAAGGGGCTAAAGAATCTATATCAAAAGCTATAAGAAAAACTGAAGAGATGCTTGGAGTTAAGATAAAAAAAGTTTTAGTATCCATACCTAATCACTTTTTAAATTACAAATTTGTAAGTGGAAAATGTGATGTAAAAGGAGATATAATAAGTGGTGCAGATATGGCAAATTCTTATAGAGATGGAATTAAAAAAAGCATACTACCTAATGAGGAATTTGTAACTGCAATACCTACAGTGTTTAAAATAGATGGAAAGGGTATAGTTAAAGATCCTAAAAAACTTCCAGGTAGTACTCTTGAAGGTAGAGCCTTAATGGTTACATCACCTAAGAAAAATGTGTATTCTACCGCTGGTATTATAGAAGAGGTTGGGCTTGAACTTACCGATATATGTGCGCCAAGTGTATCAGATTTAAACATGTTTAAAAATGAAAAATTTCAAAGAGGCATAAGTGCGATTATCAATATCGGATCTGATATGACAAGCTTACATCTATATAACAAAGGACTTCCAGCAGCAACGAAGATTATTGGACTTGGTGGTAAAGATATAGATAAAGAGTTATGTTACAAATATAGAATTAGTTTAGGTGATGCGAGAAAAATAAAAGAAAAATTTGCATCAGCCAACATTAATGCTTCTAGTAATCATGAGATATATGAAGCTAAAAACATCGAGGGAAAAACCGTTAAGATTTCACAGAAAAAAGCTTCAAAAATAATTATCAAAAAGTTAGAAGAAATATTGGAATGTTCAAAAAATGAACTAGAAGACTTAACAAATAAACCAATTTTGTATATAATGGTAACAGGTGGAGTAAGTAATATGGCAGATTTTAATTATTTACTCAAACAGATAATGCCTATGGCTAGAGTTGGAAAGATAGAATTAGTAGGGGTTAGAGACAACAAGTATTCAACTGCTTTAGGAAATATTATCTACTATTTAGAAATGCTGAAATTAAATGGAAAAAATTATTCGATGTTTAGTGAGGATGACATGGACAGACTGTCTTCACCTACATCTTTAAATGAAAACACAGTTTTAGGAAAAGTATTCTCTTACTTTTTCGATGAATAGGAGGAATTATTAGATGATGGGATTAGAAATGGACCAACTTGCAAAAATAAAAGTAATAGGAATAGGTGGCGGAGGCTGTAATGCCGTAAATAGAATGACGGAATCTGTAGAAGGAGTAGAATTTATCGTTGCAAATACAGATGCCCAAGTACTTAACAACTCTCTTGCTGAAAACAAGATACAAATAGGAGTAGAACTTACTAATGGACTTGGAGCAGGAGCTAATCCTCAAATAGGAAAAGAGGCAGCACTAGAATCTAAAGAAGAGTTAGAACAGGCTCTTAAAGGGGCTGATATGGTATTTATCACTTGCGGAATGGGTGGAGGAACTGGAACAGGGGCAGCGCCAGTTATAGCTGATATTGCTCAAAGTTCAGGTGCTTTAACTATTGGTATAGTTACTAAACCGTTTTCTTTTGAAGGTAAGAAGAGAATGCAACAAGCTCTAGCAGGAATAGATGAATTAAAAAAACATGTAGATACTCTAATAGTCGTTCCAAATGATAGACTTAGAGAAATTATAGATAAATCAACACCACTTTTAGATTCATTTAAAGAAGTTGATAATGTTCTTAGAAGGGGAGTACAATCAATATCAGATTTAATAGCTTGTCCAGGACTTATCAATTTGGATTTTGCCGATGTTAAGACAGTTATGGAAAAAAGAGGAAATGCATTAATCGGAATTGGAGCAGGAGTTGGAGAAGATAGAGCGATTGAAGCAGCTAACCAAGCAGTATTAAGTCCACTTTTAGAAACTTCAATTGATGGAGCAACAGATGCGATTATAAATGTAACCGGGGGACCAAACTTAACTTTATTTGAAGTTGAAGAAGCTGTTGAAGCTATTAGAAAATCAGCAAATACTGATATAAATACTATATTTGGTGCGGTTATTAACGAAAACTTTACTGATGAATTAATTGTTACTGTAATTGCAACAGGTTTTGAAGATGAAAAAGAAAAAGAATCTAATGAAGAAGTTGATCCTCTTGCTAGCTTAGATGATGAGGATACCGTGATTCCATCATTCTTAAGAAGAAGAAGCAATTACTAAAGCGAGATAAAATCTTGCTTTTTTCAAATTAATATTTAAGGAGAATAAGTATGAATGAAAAATTAAAAGAACTATATATTAAATATTTTATAAACTATATAAATGAAAAAGTAGACTTTAGTAAATATGAATCTATGATAGAAAAATCAAATTTATTTTTTTCACCATCAAATTCTATTGATAAAAATATGAAATCAAATTATTACAGTTTATTAAACCAATTTTATTTTGATAAACTAGATGATAAGGATAAAGAGATATTATTATCAAAAGATGTTACTAGTAGTGATATTAAAAGGATAATTGAAAAATCATATAAAGAAGTTTTGAAAAAGGGTGATATGGAATATGTGATGTATAATCCACCGATACCCAACCACCGAGTTAAAAATGGTTCGTTAGTTTTTGAATTTGTATACGGAAAAAACAGTGAGAAATTAAATGATGAACAATATACAGCTAACATGATTAAGCAAAGAGAATTTATTAGTAAAACAAATGAATTATTAAAGCGTGATATAGAAGAAAAAATTGGTATATCTTGTGAAATTTTTGTAGAGAAGAGAGTGTAGAAATGGATGTAATTAAGAAAGTTTCAGATTCAATTTTAAATTTTAAGAAAAATAATAATCTTCCTAAAAATGGTAATATGAAAACTCAAAATATTCAAAGCACAAATATTCGACCTATTAATTATAGTATTAATCAAAGTAAACAGACAAGTTCAGAAACGATAAATAATGAATATGAGATTATGGGAAACAAAGTAAATTTACCATATAAAGATTGGATATTTGGGCCTGAAGCTATTAAATCAGGACAATTTGGAGGTAATCAAAGTTCATTAGTGGAAAATTCAGCAAAGTACATCAATGATCCAAAAATAAAAGAAATTGTGTCTAAATATTATCAAGATGTGGATGCTGAAGACTTAGAATTATTATTTAATAAGATGGAGAGCGTTGGGTGTGGGTATATATCAGTTATAAATAGTATATTATTTGAGTATGGATATTTTCAAGATAAACACTCTGCTGCTGATTTTAGTAATAGATTTGGTTTTCCAATAGAAAGTTCCGAAAATGGATATAATTTCGATTACTTATTTTTAGACTTCTTTTTATACTATGCTAAAGAATTTAAAGGTTTTAAAACCATAGAAGAAGTTTACGGAAATGTTAAAGAAGAACGTGAACAGACTGGTGGTGGAGATAGTGCACTTAATCACAATGAATTTAATAAAACTGGAATGAATGGAGTTATCTTTGATGAACTTGAGAAGGTTATGAAAGATTATTTACGTTCTAAGGGTATCAGTATTAATACAGTATTGGGGAGAATACCAATGACAAGAGAAGAGAAAATAAAAAAAATTGAAGAGGACAAGAAAAAAGGAATTGAATGGAATGAGGAATTAGTATTAAAAGATGATTATATCATGTATAAAGATATAGAGCAAGCAGATGTAGAGAAGTGGATAGAAGCTTCAATAAATGATATAAGTTTAGTCATGATTGTATCGGCCGGAGACCCAACTAACTTTACTTTATATTATCCTGAAGATATAGACGGCAATGGCAAACTAGATGATGTATATAGTGGAGATGTTGGAGCTCATGCCATGACAGTAGTGGGTCTTACTGATGATCCAACTAAAGTAGTTGTATCCTCTTGGGGAAGGGAGCTTGTTATGGATATAGCTGACATTGATGATTATGTAGTAATAGACTATGCTGATTTTAATGGAGTTAAAAGCAGTTTGTAAAAGATTTTATGTAAACAATAATGTATATTTGTAAATTTATATTGACATGCATTCATATGTTCGCTATACTACTTATAGATAATTTGAATAAAAATATGTATAAATTATCAATATAATAGTAGAGGTGGAAATATGGAAAAACAAGATTTATGGAATTTATTTAAAATGACTGGTAAAATAGAGTACTATTTAGAATATAAAAAAATTGATAAAAGAGGTTAGTATGAACATAGAAGAAGTAGAAGGTATTGTCTTATCTGAGATGAATTATAAAGAAACTAGTAAAATAATTAATATAATTACAAAAAAATATGGATTAATCGGAGTGATTGCAAAAGGGTGCAGAAGTTTAAAAAGTCCACTTAGAAGTGTCACATCTAAACTTACATATGGAAATTTTATAGTTTATTATAAAGAGGGCAAGCTTTCTACTTTAAAAGAAGTAAGTGTCATTAATCCATTTAATAATATTAAAAAAGACATATCGAGAATCAGTTATTCAGCCTATATTTTAGAACTTTCTGAAGGGGTTATTAAACAGAGTAAAAATACTAAAATATTTGATTTATTAATAAGTTCACTTCTTAAAATAGATGAGGGATTTGATCCTTTAATAATAATGAATATACTTGAACTTAAATATCTAGATTTTCTCGGAGTTATGCCTGTTTTGGATGGATGCAGTATGTGTGGCAAAAAAAATGGTATTGTAACTCTATCTAGTTATAGGGGAGGATACGTATGTGATAAATGTTACACTAATGAAAAAATAGTATCTGAAAAGACTATTAAATTGATTAGAATGTTTTACTATGTTGACATATCTAAAATAAGTAAACTGGATATAAGTAGTAAATCAAAAAATGAAATTAACATGTTTTTAGATGATTATTATAGTAGATATACTGGGTTATTTTTAAAAAGTAAATCATTTATCAAAAGTTTACAAAAATTAAACTATTGACATTAGTTAGATAAGTAAATATAATTAGATATATAAAAACGAAGACGGGCTTGGAAACCTATCAGTTATATGTTTAAAAGAGATTCTTAAGAATAAATAGAGTGGAACCGCGGATTTAATAATTCGTCTCTAAATACTTTAGAATCTTTTTATTTTTTTAGAAAGGATGATAAATATGGAAAAAGTTACAATGGAAAAGATAGTAAGTGTGTGTAAGCAATATGGATTTATATTTAGGGGTAGTGAAATATACGGGGGTCTTGCCAATACTTGGGATTATGGACCACTTGGTTCAAGATTAAAAAATAACGTAAAAGACACATGGAGGAAGAGATTTATTCAAGAAAATGATAACAGTTTTGAAATTGATGCAGATATACTAATGCATCCAAAAGTATGGGAAGCATCAGGTCATATATCAAGTTTTTCAGATCCCTTAATTGACTGTAAAGGATGTAAGAGTAGATTTAGAGCCGATAAACTAATAGAAGAATTTACCGATGAGATAAATCCAGATACATTGTCAGATGAAGAAATGGTTAAATATATTAAAGATAATAATATAAAATGTCCAAAATGTGGCAAATGTGATTATACTGATATTAGACAGTTTAATTTGATGTTTGAAACATATAGGGGAGTTATTAAAAATGATTCTGATGTTGTCTATCTAAGACCAGAAACGGCTCAAGGGGAGTTTATTAATTTTATAAATGTACAAAGAACCATGAGAGCAAAACTACCTTTTGGAATTGGTCAAATTGGAAAAGCCTTTAGAAATGAAATAACACCAGGTAATTTTATATTTAGAACAATTGAGTTTGAACAGATGGAACACCAACTATTTTGTAAAAAAGGAACAGATAATGACTTTTACGAATTTTATAAAGATTATGCAATGAATTATTTAAAAGATTTGGGTTTAAACCCTGAAAAGTTAAGATTTAAAGATCATGAAAAATTGGCTCATTACGCTAAAGGAGCCTGTGACATTCAGTACTTTTATCCACAGGGATGGGATGAACTTTGGGGAACTCATAATAGAACAGATTATGATCTATCAAAACATGAGGAATACTCTGGAGAGTCTTTAGAATATTTAGATCCAGAAGATAATAAGAAATACATTCCATATGTGGTTGAAAGTTCCGTAGGTTGTGATAGATTAGTTCTTGCCATACTATGTGATTCATATAAAGAAGAATTATTAGAAGATGGAACTACTAGAGAAGTAATGAGTTTTCATCCAGCTATCGCACCTTATAAAGTAGCGGTTTTACCTTTAGTTAAAAAATATCACAGTGAAAAAGCTAAAGAGATCTATAAAGAATTATCAAAAGAATTCATGTGTACATATGATGAGACAGGTAATATAGGAAAAAGATATAGAAGGCAAGATGTTGCTGGAACGCCTTACTGCATAACCATTGATGATGAGACTATTAATAATAAAACAGTAACTATTAGAGATAGGGATACGATGAAGCAAATTACTATTAAACTAGAAGATGTAATTAACTATATAAATAATAAAATTAAGTTTTAAAAATTATGTGTTTAGCGCACATGATTTTTTTTATTCTATTTATTAGTTTAATATACATAATTATTCATATTTGTACCCAGTAGTATAAGAATATAATAATAATTGTATACAAGTTCACATAATAAAAAATGCTTAAAAATGTGTAATTATGAAGCAAAATCATTAGTTTATTATGAGTCTGAATGGATGATTCTAAAATGTAAAAAATTGTAAAAAAATAATCATAAAAATAATTTATCAAAAATATGACTTGTCTTTTTTTTGCTTGTTTGCTAAACTTGTATTATAAGGTAGGAGATAACAAAAAAACTACTTAAAGTAGAAGTGTTATCTAAAACTTTTAGAAAGAATGGAGGAAAAATATGAGAAAAAGTGAAAGGGATAAGAGGACTTATCTCATAATAGGACTATGTGCGGTTCTAGTAGTAATGGTAGTGGGATTTGCCGCATTTAGTAGCCAACTACAAATCAATGGTACATCTGAGATATCAAGTAACTGGGATGTACATATAAAAGATAATGGAGTAACTTATAAAAATGCGGTTGATGCAACAAGTACTTTAGCAGAGAAGACAAGTAATTTAGTTGCAACATTTGCGTGCAGCCTAATAACACCAGGAAAGTCAACTATATCATATGATGTAGTAGTAGAAAACAAAGGGACTTTGAATGCAAAACTTGATAGCATAAATTTAACGGGAGGAAATAGCGCAATATCAGTAGTAACTTCTCCAACAAATGCGTCACTAAGTACTTCACCTATAGTACTTGCACCTAATGATGAGACCACAATAACAGTAACAGTATTATATAATGATATTAATACTCAGCCAACAGGATCAGGACTAACAACAAATATAACAGCACAATTAAACTTCTCACAGACAAATGATTCACCAGCTCCTGTCACACCAACACGTACAATAGACCAGACATTTGTACCACAGTATTATGAATATCATAGAGGAGGTAATGTTACTGTAGGACAGGCTGCTGATACAACGGGTTGGGTACAAGATTCAACAGAACTTACAGGAAGAAATTACTTTTTAGGACACGATGTTGAAGGAGGAAATGTAACTGCTAATTATGCATGCTTTGTAATAAATGATACTCAGTACTGTATGAAAGCAAGTTCTGATGGATCTACATTTAATGCTAATAAGGGTCTTTTAGGAACTTTAAAAGATGCAGGAACGATAACTTGCAGCAGTTTCAATGATTCTGGCGCTTTATGTAGTGGCGGCGGCCTTGGAGATTTGAATGCTTTTTCAGGTGGGGATGCTGAAACTGCTTCTACTGGCAGCGTGCGTTGTATTGCCTATGGCGACGGCTATTCGGAATGCACTGAGTAGTAGTCCAGTTTCGCGCCGTTTCTAAGAATCTAAGATCCTATATTTGTGTAATAAATATACTAAATTAAGAAAAGAATTATTAGATATATAATAAACATAATAAGAAGAAGCGTCATTCACTTTAGTGAATGCGCAAGGGGCCGAATGAAATGTAGGAATGGCAACTTCGAATAAAATGTGATAAAAGATCCATAGAACTATGGGTCTTTTAAAATGTAAGAAAAAAGTATATAATTATTTTCAAAGAGGTCGATATTATGATATTAGAAAAGTTAAAGTTAGTTCCACACGAACCTGGATGTTATTTGATGAAAAACTCTAACGGAGTGATTATATATGTCGGTAAAGCTAAAGATTTAAGAAATAGATTAAACTCTTACTTTCACTCATCACATACTGGGAAGACAGCTAAATTAGTATCTGAGATCAGAGATTTTGATTATATAGTAGTATCATCTGAAACGGAATCTTTAATACTAGAAATTAATTTAATTAAAAAACATGATCCAAAATATAACATATTATTAAGAGATGATAAGAGTTATCCATATATTGAGTTAACTATAGAAAAAGTTCCAAGACTTCAAATAGTTAGAAATGTCCATAGAAAGAAAAAGAAAACCAGATTATTTGGACCTTATCCAAATGTATCAGCAGCTAAATCTACTGTAAATCTACTAAATAGACTGTATCCATTAAGAAAATGTAGGACTTATCAAAAAAGACCTTGTCTATATTTTCACATTGGCCAGTGCTTAGGTTATTGTACAAATGATGTGGATGAAAATAAAATTAAGAATATGGAAAATGAAATAGTTAGATTTTTAAAAGGTGATGATAAGATTGTTACTGATAAATTAAAAAGAGAAATTGAAATAGAAAGTAACAATTTGAGATATGAAAAAGCTTTAGAATTAAAAGAGATGCTTGATTATATAAATGCAGTTATGGTTAAACAAAAAATTGAGACCAATGATGATATAGATAGAGATGTATTTGGATTTTACAATGATGGAGTATATTTAAGTGTATTTGTATTTTTTATAAGAGGAAGTAAGATAAAAGGTCATCATCATCAGATAATCCCTCTTATAGATACTGAAGGTGAAGAATTAACGAGATATATTGCTAAATTTTATGATAAAGCGCTTATTCCAAAAGAGGTATTAGTTCCGAATATTGTAGATGAAAAACTATTATCAGATTATTTCAATATAACCGTTAAAGTTCCTGTTAGAGGTGTTAAAAGAAAAATTGTTTTAATGGCCTGTGACAATGCAAAAAAGCAACTTGAAGATAAGATAGAACTTATAAACAAAGATGAAATGATGACTAGTAAAGCTAATGAAGAACTTAGGGAAATATTAAATCTAGACAGATTAGATAGAATTGAACTATTTGATAATGCTCATCTATTTGGAACTTATAACGTATCTGGAATGGTCGTATTTAAAGATGGAAGACCAGCTAAAAATGAATATAGAAAATACAAATTATCTGTAGATAAAAACGATGATTATGGATCAATGAGAGAAGTAATTTACAGAAGATATTTTAGAGTTCTTAAAGATAATTTAGTAAAACCTGATTTAATTATCGTTGATGGCGGTATAGGACAGATGAATATAGCAAGAGAAGTTTTAGATAGTTTAAGTATAGATATTAATTTAGTGGGATTAAAAAAAGATGACAAGCACTCGACTAATGCTTTAGTTACTTTTGATAGAGAAATACCTATTGAAAAGAGAAGTAATCTATTTCACTACTTAGAGAGAATGCAAGATGAGGTACACAACTATACGATTAATTATCATAGGCAAATAAGAAGCAAAGGCCTTTATGCATCGATACTCGATAATGTGGAAGGTATAGGAGCAAAAAGAAAAGAAAAATTACTAAAAAAGTATAAAACTGTAAATAAATTAAAACAAGCACAACTAGAAGATTTATCTAAAATAGTACCTAGTGATGTTGCTGAAAATATTAAAAAAGTATTAGATGAGATAGAGAAAAAATAGTCAGCTCTATTCAAAACTATGCTTGATAAAAATGTAGATGTTAAAGATATCTCATATTACACAGGGCTTTCAGAAAATGAAATACTAAAGATGTAGATTATTATCTACACTTTTTTAATAATTTCTACTGTAAAAAAAAGGAAATCAACATATTTGTGTCGAATGTTATATATAGAGAATACTTTTAAAGTGTTTTCAAAATATACAGAAAGGACCGATATAAAATGAATGAAAAAATTTATAGTAAAACAGTAGATGAAATTATTAAAAATTTAGAAGAAAGAGAAGAAGTTATAAATGCCTTAAATGATAGAGTGTTTAAAAGTTTATTTTTAGATGAATCTTTAAGAGGAATACTATCTTACATAATATCTTATGTAACCGAGATAGATAAAGATTATATCTATGAAAACATGTATGTTACAGACTCTTATGAAAGTGTGCATAACATAAAAGAAAGAGAAAATACTCACGATCTAAAAGTAGAGGTTGGAAGTAATGTGATTACTTTAGAGATGAATCAGTTTAATGATAGAGAAACTAGATTTAGAAACTCCGCTCACTTCCATGAGTCTATAATTAAGAAGTTAGAAAGAGCAAAGAAAAAAGAAGATATAGGAAGAGTAATACAAATATCGTTTGATGGAAAAGTAGGTTATTCATCTGATTTAATATCCAGTATAATGATGATGGACCTAAAGCGTCACATAATAGATACTTCAGAGGAAAACTTCATAAAATATAAAATAAATCTTTCAAAACTTAGAAAAATAGATTATAATGTAAGTAATCTTTCGAGATTTGAGAGGATACTACTTATAATGATGGAAAATAAAAAAAGAAAACTTAAAAGTCTCGCAAAAGGAGATAAGGAGTTAGAGACTATGGTAAAGAAAATAGAAGATATGTCAAAAGATCCTAATATGGTAAGATATATAAAAGATGAGAATTTAAGAAGGATAGCTTATGAGATGGATATGGAAGAGTCAAATAAAAAAGGTCATGAAACTGGATATAGTGAAGGTCATGAGCAGGCAAAAATAGAAGTTGTTAAGAATTTATATTTAGAAAATGTAGACATCAACACTATATCTAAAGTAACTGGATTATCTGTAAAAGAGATAGAAGAGATTGTAAAATAGTTTAAAGAGTTATTTAGCTCTTTTTTTTCTTATAATAATTTTTAAATTTACTTCCACCTATAAAACCGTTTTGAAAAAATATATGTGTTTAAGTCTCTTTACAATTTGTTCATAATTTGATATATTTGATTAGTAGAACATGGGAGTATGATTTATGAAGAAGAGTTTGAAAATAATAGGTATTATGGTTATAATTATAGGAATATTAATAGGATGTGCTACTATATGGGTAAATGGTCTTATGGAAGATCAAAAAAAGACTAAGAAAACCATGAAAATAGTGTTAAAATCATATGATAATTTTAATAATAGAGTAGAGGAGTTTTCTTCAATCAGAAATGAATATTATCAATATAAAGAAGATTTATATTTAGAATCGTTAGGTTCTAAAACAGCTGACTGGGATAAGTTTATGGATGAGTATGCAGATACAATTAGAGAAGTTGAAAAGGCATCAAAAAACTTAAAATCCAACTGCAAAATTAAATATGGAGATGTAAATACAAATAGTAAATGTACAGCTTTTAAAGCAAATTATGAGGCTGCTATGAACTATTATATAAGTGATGTTAAAATATATAATAAACTAGTTGATGAATATGATGAGTGGAATAAAGATGGAAAATATCCAAAACTGAAAAAAGGAACTTTTCCTGTTTATAAAAAGTACATTGACTTTGATGATGATGGTGAAAAATTTGGCAGTGAGGTAGAAAAATGAGCAAAAAAAAATATAAAATGATAGATGATGAAGAGTTAAATACTATGACGCGAAGCAGTCGAATTCCTAAAAAGTATAGACAGTCTAAATATGATGAAAACTCTGAATTTGAAAAGTTTAAATCAAAACTATATGAGCAGTATAAAGATGAAGAAAAAGAAATTAAATTAGAAAAACCAAAGAAAAACAAATTAAAACTTTGGCAAAAAATATTAGTCGGTGTAATTTGTATATTTTTACTAATAGGTTCTTCCTTTGCCTTTCTTCTTTATGGTCCATATCCTAATTTTAGAGAGTGGCTCATAACGACGGCTATGACGACTATGAATCATCAGTATTTAGCTAAGTGGTTTTATAGTGATAAAACGATAGATAAAGTTCTCAAAAAGAACTATGTTAAAGAGTCTGGCGAAGGGACTAATACTAATTTAGTTACTTTTGTTGATTATAGTAATTCAAAAATACTATACAAAAACAAATATGAAAAAGAGATATTAACTAAAGATAAAGATAACGATTTATATAAACTTGTCAACATAAATGAAGGCTCTATGAGAGGGTATCTCATAGTAATATATGATCCATCTAAAGTTAAAATGGAAACAGCATCCACCATGGGAAGTAAAGGTGAGATGCTTGTAGATATTGCTAAACGAACTGACAGTGTAGTTGCAATGAACGCAAGTGGTTTTATAGATCCTAATTACAACAGTAATGGAGGAAGACCATATGGTGCAGTTATTAAAGATGGCAAAATCGTAAGTAATTTAGAGAAGGCAAATGTCGGAGGAGGTATTGTCGGTTTTACAAATGAAAACGTGCTAATTTTAGGAAAGATGAGCGGGGAAGAGGCAATTAAAAAAGGCGTAAGAGATGCGATGGAATTTGGACCATATTTAATTGTTAATGGAACCCCTTCATTTATCAAAGGAAATGGAGGTTGGGGTACGGCTCCAAGAAGTGCGATTGGTCAAAGACAAGATGGAATAGTATTGTTTCTAGTTATGGATGGAAGAGATTATTCACATGGGGTTGATGGAGTTGGAATGGTAGAACTTACTGAACTTTTGATGAGATATGGTGCATATAACGCTTCAAATTTAGATGGTGGAACCTCTTCTGGACTTGTCATTAATGGACAGCTTATCAATAAACCTGTAAATGGAAGTGGAGAAAATAGAACGAGAGAAATACCTGATGCATGGGTAGTAAAAAAATAATTTTATATAAATATTTTGAGTAAAAGGATACTTTTACTCCTTTTTATGATATAATCTTTATGGTGGAAGGTATATGAAATATGTATATGATTTTTTAGATACATTAAAAAGCCAGAAGGGTTTTTCTTCTCACACAATTAAAAATTACAAAAACGATCTCATAAGTTTTTGTGAATTTGCAAAAGATAGAAATGTAGATGTAAAACTTATTAGGGAATATTTAAAAAAATTGGATGAAAATTATAAAAGTTCATCTATTTCTAGAAAAGTAAGTTCACTAAAAAGTTATTTTAAATATTTGGAAAGTGAAAATATAATAGATGAAAATCCTTTAAGTATAATAGGAAATCCTAAGATAGAAAAAACGCTTCCTAAATATTTAAATTATGAAGATGTAGAAAAAATTTTAAATGTACCTGATATTAATAAAAAAGATGGACTTAGAGATGCTTTAATAATTGAACTGTTATATTCATCTGGGCTTAGAGTATCTGAACTTGTAAACATAAAAATAAAAGACATAAATTTTAAAGAAAGAAAAATACTAATACTTGGAAAAGGTAATAAAGAAAGGTATGCCTATTATGGAACTAGATGTGAGAGGTTATTAAACAATTATTTAAAGAAGCATAAGGAAGAGTATTTGTTTATCAATAAACATGGAAATAAATTAAACGATAGAACTGTCAGAAAGATAGTTGATGAAGTATCAAAAAAGGCAGATATTAACATTCATGTTACACCACATACACTAAGGCATACATATGCTACTCATTTGTTAAACGATGGAGCAGATTTAAAAAGTGTCAGTGATTTACTCGGACATGAAAATTTATCTACAACTCAGATATATACACATATATCAAACGAAAGATTAAGAGAAGTTTATTTAAAAGCTCATCCAAGAGCTAGAAAGAAGGGGCTATAGATGAAATACGTATATTTATTTAATGAAGGAAACAAAGATATGAGATGGCTTTTGGGAGGTAAAGGAGCAAACCTTGCTGAGATGACTAACATGAATCTTCCAGTACCATTTGGTCTTACTGTAACAACTAGTGCTTGTAAAAAATACTATGAAGATGGTGAAAGAATATCCAATCATATAATTGATGAAATAAAAGAGGGAATAAAAAAAATTGAATTAAAGACAGGTAAAAAACTTGGAGATACTCAAAATCCTTTATTACTTTCTGTCAGAAGTGGGTCACCGGTTAGCATGCCAGGGATGATGGATACTATATTAAATGTAGGTTTAAATGATGAAATTGCATCCTCTCTAGCAAAAGATGAATCTACAACTAGATTTATATATGATTCATATAGAAGACTTATTATGATGTTTGCCGATGTAGTAAGAGGTAAAGGAAAAGATGAATTTGAAGAGGTATTAAATAAATATAAAGATAAAAGAAAAACTAAAAATGATTTAGATTTAGATGCAAAAGACATGTTTAATATAACAGTCGAATCTAAAAAAGTATATAGAAAATTAACTGGAGAATCATTTCCGGAAGATGCATATACTCAAATAATTGAAGCGGTAAAGGCTGTATTTAGATCATGGAATAACGATAGAGCTAAAATATATAGAAGCATTAATGGAATAAGTGAAAACTTAGGAACAGCTGTAAACATTCAAGAGATGGTTTATGGAAATCTATCTGACGATTCTCTAACAGGTGTTGCTTTTTCAAGAAATCCATCTGATGGAAAGAATGAGTTCTATGGAGAATTTTTAGAAAAAGCCCAAGGAGAAGATATTGTTGCTGGTGTTAGAACTCCTAGACCAATTGATGAACTAATAGAATTTGGTAAAGATATATATATTGAACTTAAGGGATATTCTAAAATACTTGAAAATCACTATAGAGATATGCAAGATATGGAATTTACTGTTGAAAAAGGTCACTTATATTTGCTTCAAACTAGAGATGCAAAGAGAACTTCACTTGCCAGTATAAACTGTGCGGTCGATATGGCATGTGAAGGATTAATTGATAAAAAAGAAGCAATTAAAAGAGTAAACCCTGAAGATTTAAACAACCTCATGCATAAGACATTTAAAACTGATCACTTAGATAATATTAAGCCTATAACTAAAGGTCTTCCAGCCTCTCCTGGAGCTGCTAAAGGAAAAGTATATCTATCTTTAGAAGACGCCGTTAGAAATGCTAAAAAGGGTGAGAGTACTATACTTCTTAGAACAGAGACTTCCCCAGAAGATATAGAAGCCATGAAATATGCACAAGGAATAGTTACAATTCACGGTGGAATGACATCACATGCAGCTGTAGTTGCCCGTGGTATGGGTAAATGCTGCGTATGTGGATGTAGTAATATAATTATCGATGAAAAAAACAAACTATTTAAAGTTGATGGAAAAACGTATGAAGAGGGTAGTTTAATATCAGTAGATGGAACGTCAGGAAATATCTATGAAGGACTTCTCCCAACACAAAATCCTAATTTAACCGGTAAATTTTTAACCATATTAAAGTGGGCAAAAGAAGTTAAAAAAATAGAAGTTAGAGCAAATGCCGATACTGGAAATGACGCCGATGTAGCCATTAATTTTGGTGCCGAAGGAATTGGACTATGTAGAACCGAGCACATGTTTTTTGAAAAAGATAAAATATTTGCAATGAGAAAATTAATAGTTTCAGAGAAAAAAGAAGATAGAAATAAAGCTCTAAGGGAACTTCTTCCAATGCAAATGAAAGACTTTGAATCTCTATTTAAAGCGGCAAATGGTAAAGTATTAACCATAAGACTTTTAGATCCACCACTTCATGAATTTTTGCCTAAAACAGATGAGGATATATATGAGTTATCTAACAGTTTAAAAGTAGACATGAAAGGTCTTAAAAAGACTATTGATTCAATGAAAGAATTCAATCCAATGATGGGACTTAGGGGTTGCAGACTTGGAATAATACATCCAGAAATTGTCTCTATGCAAGCTGAGGCGATATTTAGGGCGGCAGTAAATGTCCATAGAGAAGGAATAGCAGTTAAACCAGAGATTATGGTACCTCTAGTTGGAGATGAAAATGAAATTAAATACATTAAAAATATTATTATTAATGTAGCAGATGTGATACTAAATGGAGAAAGTATTAATTATAAAATTGGAACGATGATAGAAGTACCTAGAAGTGCAGTACTTGCAGGTGAGATAGCTCCTAACGTCGATTTCTTCAGTTTTGGAACTAATGACTTAACTCAGATGACTTTTGGCTTTTCAAGAGATGATGCTTCATCATTTATAAATGAATATTACGATAAAAAAATACTACCATTTGATCCTTTTAAAACGATTGATATAAATGGTGTAGGAAGACTAGTTCAAGTAGCCATGAAATTATCTAAAAAAACAAATCCAAATATAGAATTTGGTGTCTGCGGAGAACATGGTGGTGATGAGAAGAGTATTGAATTTTTCAGTTCAATTGGAGTTGATTACGTATCATGCTCACCATATAGAGTTCCATCAAGTATACTAGCAGCAGCGAGGGCAACACTAGATGCAGATAAGTGATATTATTTTCCCAAATTCTCTACCTAAATTAGATTTACATGGGTATGATAGAGACTCAGCTAGAGTGATGATTGAAGATTTCATTTTAGATAATGTTAAAATGAAAAATGAATTTATAATAATCATTCACGGAATAGGCGAGGGAATACTTAGAAAAACTACTTTAGAATGTCTTTCTAGAAATAAAGATGTTGCCGATTATAAAAGTTCCTACAACAATAGAGGAAGTGTTATTGTAAAATTACAAATAAAGCATTAGTTTTTTACTAATACTTTTCTTTGTACAATAGGAAAGTCATACTAAATTTTTGAATATCCTCTTGACAAACATATGTAATAGTAGTTTGTATGTAGAGGAAATATAAAAGGACTAAAACTTCTTACAATATAAAATGAATTATGTAGGGATGGAACGACCCGAATTTACGCCAGTGAAGACTTAGGATACGAAGTCTATGAAACTGGAAGCCCATTAACTTTAGATAATGGGTAGTTCACCACTTATATCTAAAAGAACAACTAATAAATATCAGTTCTGTATATAATATAAATATATCTAGATAATTATTACGATTTTTGCTACAATGTATACGCAAGGGAGGTAATTGGCAAATGAAAAATCAAATTGAATTTTATAATGCGAGAAATGAAATTAACAAAGAAAGAAAAGAATTAAAAAAGCAATTACAAGCTACAGAAAATAATTTAGCTAATCTTCAAACTGAATGTTCCCATAAGATTGTTTTAGCATTTGATGATTACATGCCTCATAAGATAGGAAGAATAATTGAATGTTTTTGTCCTGCCTGTGGAAAAAGAGAAGATATATATCCTAGTCATGAAATTGAAAAAAGTTCTTTTAAGAATTCTAAATTAATAGATTTAACAAAATTATCAATAAGTACATTTAATGAGTATTTTTTCAATATTATGGAACATATTTTTAGTAATTATGAAATCTATTATAATGATGATATTTCAGAAAATGAAATAGCCAAAACAATACTTAGTTTAGTGGAAACAGAGAAAAAATCAGAAACACAACCAAAAGTTAAAAAACTTGTTCCCAATGAAAGAAAAGATGGTTAACGTTCATAATCATCTTTTTCTTTGCATAAATCTAATTTTTCAAATATATCTCCAATTGATTCTTCGGTATAATCTTCCTTAATATTATTTTTACATACATTACAACCTTAGTAATAATAAGTTCTATCAAATTTCTTTTTAAGTGCTTCTTCAATATTTGAAACTATTTTAATTATCTTTACCATTAAATCATTTATTTCTTTCACGCAACAAAAAATCAATTCCATTTCTAGAATTGATATTATTAGTTAATTGAACCAAAGTTCAAACAGATTCTTTAATGGTGCTGGATATAGGACTTGAACCTATGACCTACTGATTACGAGACAGTTGCTCTACCAACTGAGCTAATCCAGCAATACATACATTATATATTATTTTAAAAAAAATTCCTAGTCTTTATTATATAAATAGTGTATAATTTTAAATAAGGTGATAAAGTTGTCAGTAATAAAAGTAATGGATGAATTATTATCAAACAAAATTGCTGCAGGTGAAGTAGTTGAGAGATGTGCATCAGTTGTAAAAGAACTAGTAGAAAATAGTATAGATGCATCATCTACAGAGATAAAAGTATATTTAGAAGACTCAGGAACCAAATCAATTGAAGTTATAGATAATGGAAAAGGTATGGATAAAGATGATGCTGTATTAGCTTTTTCTAGACATGCAACAAGTAAAATTAAAGATGAAGATGACCTATATAGACTTGATACATTAGGTTTTAGAGGAGAAGCGCTCGCATCAATCGCATCAGTAAGTAAAGTAAACCTCAAAACGTGTGAGGGTGATATTGGAACCCATGTAATAATAAATGGTGGTAAGATAATAGAGGTGTCAAAAGGTGATTCTAGAAAAGGGACAAGTATAAAAGTATCAGAGCTATTTTATAATACTCCAGCAAGACTTAAACACATGAAAAGCTTATATACTGAACTTTCAAGTATAACAGATTATATGAATAAACTTGCACTATCACATCCAAATATTAGATTCATATTAAAAAACAATGATAATGTTATTCTAAGAACTGATGGAAGAGGTAATCTTTTAAAAGTAATCCAAAGTATATATGGAAATGACGTTGTAAGAAAAATGGTTAGTGTTCATGCTGAAAATGACGATTATGAGATAGATGGTTATATAACATTACCAGAAGTACATAGATCAAGTAGAAATAATATGGTAACAATTGTAAATGGTAGAGTAGTTAGAAATCAAGATATAAATAGAACTATAAATGAAGCATACCACTCGTATAAACCAGATAACAGATACCCAATAACAGTTTTAAACATTAGTGTAGATCCAAGTGTTATTGACGTTAACATTCATCCAACTAAGATGGATATAAAATTTAGTAAAATGGACAGTTTACTAGACCTTATAAGGATTATGGTAATATCCAAAATAAGTTCTAAAAATTTAATACCTAAAGCATTTTTAAAAGAAGAAAAGCCAAAAGAAGAAAAACCTATATATATAGAGCAGTATATTAAACTAGATTCAAATGAGTCCAAAGTAGAAGAGATAGATCTGCCTGATGAAGAGATAATGATAAATGATGATTTTAGTATCGTATCAGATGAAGAAGAGTATAAAACAGAAAAACTCATGCCACAGATGTATCCAGTCGGACTAGTCCATGGAACTTACATTATACTTGAAAATGAAAATGGAATGTATTTAATGGATCTTCATGCTGCCAAAGAACGGTGTAATTATGAAAAGTTTAAATATGAAATGGGAAAACCTATTGTAGCAAGTACACCTATGCTTTTTCCTATTACTATAGAACTTTCAAACAGTGATTATATACTATTAAAAAAACATCTAAATTTACTTACAGATTTAAAGTTTAAAGTAGAGGAATTTGGAATTAATTCTATAGTAGTTAAAGAACATCCTACCTGGCTTCCTACTAAAAATTTAGAAGATTCTATTAGAACTATAATAGACGTTATAATTAGAGAAAAAGAGTTTAGCATAGAAAAATTTAATGAGAAAGTTGCAACTATGATGAGCTGTAAACATGCCGTTAGAGCAAACACTCATCTCACCCAAGAGGATATGGAAGCTTTAGTAGAAGATCTTAGAAAATGTAAAAATCCTTTTAACTGCCCACACGGAAGACCAACTACAGTATTTTATTCAAAATATGATTTGGAAAAGCTGTTTAAAAGAAGTGGCTTTGATACTAAAAAATAGGGGAGAGAAATATGGAAGAAGAGAGAAAATGGATAGATGTTATACTAAATACTAGTGACATATACAAATATGTACAAAGAAGAACATCTGAAAATGATAAAAAGAGAAAAAGAGTTCTGGATTATTTAAATCTACTTAAAAAAAATGAATCCATCTGTCTAAAAAATAGAGGCAGTAGATTTGAAAATCTTTATAGAAATATATTTTTTTACAGAAAATATGTAATTAAAGAAAAAGATATACCAGAAAGTTATTTTGCGGGACTTATAAATGCCGCTAAAGAAGAAGGTAGAGTTTTAGAATTTACAGATGAAGATAAAAAAGAGATAAAAACAAGTATCATATATGATCAAAAAAGAACAATAGATGAGTGGATTGACTATTTCACCTATGGGAATGGAAGATTTTATGAGATGTATAAACAGTTTTGGGCATTTCAAGGACTTCAAAAGCTTGGTGATTTTGATAAGAAGACTTTAACCTTTGGTAAAAAAAATAAAAACACTGTTAATCCAATTCCACATTTAGATGAAGCAGCATTAGAAAGTACCATCAGTTTAATGGAGAGATATATTAAAGATGGAATAGTAGTAGATGATATTAAAAATGGTTTCACATCATACAATTTCAAATCTCTATATGAATATTCTCTTAGAGAAGTAATGAAAAGAAGAAATAATAAAACAAAAGAGGGAATATGGAAAAAATATGAAAAAAACTCCGATTATAAATTATTGGTAAAAGACATCAGAGGTAAATATACAGGATGGTGCACAGAAAGAGATACTTGGGCTAAAGACTATTTATCAAAAAGCGATTTTCATATTTTTTATACTAAAGATAGTGAGGGTAAATATACAAATCCTAGAATAACTATTAGAGTAATAGATAATGAAGTAGTAGAAATAAGAGGAATTGATCCAAATCAAAATGTTGAGTTTGACATGTTTGATAAACTACACGAAAAAATGAAAGAGTTCGATTTTAGTGAAGATTTTTTTGAAAAAGAAGTTAATATGAAGTATTTGACACTTATATATAAAAAGAGTAAAAAAGGTATAGAACTTGATAGAGAAGAGCTTAAATTTCTGTATCAGATTGATAAAGTCATTAATGGCTTTGGAAATGATATTGACCCGAGAATTAATGATATAATAAAAACTAGAGACATAAAAAAAGATCTATCTATAATTTTTGATGTTTCTAAAGATGAAGTTGCACTAGCAAAAGAAGAATTAAATGATAATACCAAAGTATTTTTTGGTACTCTAGATTATTACATGGATACAGATTTAATATTGACATGTAATGACGAAGAATATAAAGTTGATAAAGTAATTATACCAAAGTATATTGTCGGAAGTATGTTTTTAAATGTCCCGTATGAAAATGTTGAAATGCCAAAGTTGGTTACCGGAAGTTTTGGAGTTTTTTGCCCTAAACTATTAAATAAACTTTCCCTTCCAAAAGTAGGAGTTCACCTTTCAGTTTATAAACTTGAAGATGCCCTTGAGATAGAAGTGGGTGATCATCCAATTTATGATATTAATTTTTATGATTTAGTTAACTGTGGAAAAATTAAACTTCCCAGCACTATAAAGGGAACTGTTAAATTTGAAAAACTTCTCAGTTTAGATGAAATTCATTTTCCTAAAAAGATGAGAAGAAGCATATATATGCCACAGCTTTATTCATGCGATGATCTTCTCCTTCCAAAAGTAATAAAAGAAAATTTAGTAATTCCTAATTTAAAAACAAATGCACCACTACCCGATAAAGTAGGTGGTATAATGAAAGTTGAAAACAGTTTAAAAGAAAGAAGTGTGATAAAATGACATATTTGGATTATAGTGCGACAACACCTGTCGATAGCGAAGTGTTAGATTCGTTTATAAAAAGTGTAGAATACTTTGCCAATCCCAATTCTCTTCATAAAATAGGAGTAGAAGCAAAAAAACTAATAGATGCATCGACTGAACAGATTGCGAGATTAATCAATGTAAAACCATCAGAGATAATATATACATCAGGTGCATCAGAATCAAACAATACTGTAATTAAAGGAATGGATAAATACAAAAATAGAGGATATAAAATAATAACTACAGAACTTGAACATTCATCAATTTATGGACCTTTAAATTACCTTACAGAAAGAGGCTTTGAAGTGCAGTTTGTTCCTTTGAAAAACGGAATAGTTGACATTAAAAAATTAGAGAGCATGCTTGATGAAACAGTTTTAGTAACAATAAGTATGGTAAATAGTGAAACTGGAATTAGACAGCCCATAGAAGAGATAGGAAAGATGCTTAAAAAATATCCAAAAGTATTATTCCACACCGACATTACTCAAGCCTTAGGAAAGATTAAGTTTGATTTAAAAGATGTCGATTTCGCCTCTTTTTCAGCTCATAAATTTTTTGGATTAAAAGGTATAGGAGGACTTTATAAAAAAGAAAGTATCAATCTATATCCACTGATAAATGGAGGGAAAAGTACGACTAAATTTAGGAGTGGAACACCAGCAACACCTCTAATTGTCTCAACAGCTAAAGCACTTAGATTATCTTATGAGAATATGGATGAAGATTTAAAGAAAGTTAAAAACCTTAATGAATATTTATGTACGAAACTTTCTAAATATTCAAAAGTAGTAATCAACAGTAATGAAAACTCTATAAAACAAGTTTTAAACTTTAGTGTATTAGGAGTTAAACCTGAAGTATTTATGCATTCGTTAGAAGAAGATGACGTATACATATCTACTCAAAGTGCCTGCTCATTAGGTGATTACTCTAAAGCAGTATATGCCCTAACAAATGATATGAAAAGAGCATCATCTTCCCTAAGGGTAAGCATATCTAGAAAAACGACTAAAAAAGATATTGATAACTTTTTAAAAGCCTTTGATAGAAGTTATAATAAACTATGTAACTGAAGTTTATTATGAAAAAAATACAAACACATAAAAAATAATGTATCTAAGAATGAAAGGAAGTAAGATATGAATAATAGTGACATATCAAACAAATTAGAAATACATAAATGCGTATTATGTTATGATGCTCCATGTAGTCAAATATATAAAAATATTAATCCCGAAAGAATTATTAGAGCTATAAAGTTTGAAAATCAAAAAGGTGCACGCATGCTAATTGATAATAAAGATACTTGCCTTATAAAAAAAGAAAATTGTACTATAGTATGTCCACGAAATGTAAACATAGATAAAATAATAAAAAATCTGATAGAAAGCACAGATAAACTAGATAATTTTAACAACATAGATTTAACTACATATATATGTGGTGTTAAACTTGAAAACCCCTTTTTACTTTCATCTTCTGTAATAGGAAGCAGATATGAGATGTGCAAAAGAGCTTTGTCACAAGGATGGGCAGGCGTTGTTTTAAAAACTATCTGCATGATGCCTATCGATGAATCATCTCCGAGATTTTCAGCGCTAAAAGATTGGGATGAATCTTTTATAGGTTTTAAAAACATAGAACAATTATCCGAGTATTCTTTAGAAGAAAACATGGAAACTATTAGAAAATTAAAAAGAGAATTTCCAAGCAAAGTGATAATCGCCTCAATTATGGGAAGAGATGAAGAAGAATGGGAATACCTAGCTAAAGAAGTGACTAAAGCTGGAGCAGATTTAATAGAACTTAATTTTTCTTGTCCAAATATGAAACATAAAAAAACTGGATCCGACGTTGGTCAAAATCCATATGATGTAGAAAAGTATACTAAAGTTGTAAGAAATAGTACTGACATACCAATTTTAGCTAAAATGACACCTAATATTACTGATATGAAAATTCCAGCTTTAGCTGCAAAAAAAGGAGGGGCAAATGGTATTTCAGCTATCAACACGATAAAAAGTATTACAAATGTCAATTTAGAAAACTTAGTTCCAGAGCCAGATGTAAATGGAAAATCTTCACTTGGAGGATACTCAGGCCGTGCAGTAAAGCCAATTTCTCTAAGATATATTGCCGAAATGACAAACTGCGAAGAGTTAAATGATATGGCATATAGTGGTATTGGAGGTATATACACATGGAAAGATGCAGTAGAGTATTTATCACTTGGATGCACAAGCGTACAATTAACGACAGCAGTAATGGAATATGGATACAGAATAATAGATGATTTAATTATGGGACTAAAAATATATATGAAAGAAAAAAACTACACATCCATAAGTGATTTTGTAGGTTTATCTAAGAATAATTTAGTCAATAATGATTTACTTGATAAAGTTTCAATCGAGTATCCAAAAGTTAATTACGATAAATGTATTGGATGCGGTAGGTGCTTTATATCTTGTAAAGATGGAGGACATGATGCTATTAAATTTGATGATAATAGAAGACCAATATTTGATTTAAAAAAATGCGTAGGATGTCAATTATGTAGATTAGTCTGTCCAAACAGTGCCATCTCCAAAGCAATTAAACGAATAAATAAATAGTCTTGCTCTACTAGGTAATATAAAATCAAATAGATGTTTTTTGCAAAAAACATCTCAAGTTAAGTTTTTAATAAAAATAATTATCATATATTAGATATAAACCCTAATCATAATTTAATAGAAAGATTCCAAATTTATGGAGTTTTCTTTTATATGTGTTAAATTTTTAAAAATAATATTGCATAGTCTTGAAGCACGAACAAAAGTATGGTAAAATATACAACCAAGGAGGTAAAAAAATGAATCAAGATAAAATGCATTTAGTAAACAAATTATTTAATAATGAAACAATAAGAACTGTATGGGATAAAGAAAAGGAGAAATACTTTATAAGTGTTGTTGATATTGTTAGTGTTATTTCGGAAAGTAAAGATGGAAGAAAGTATTGGAATAAACTTAAACAAAGGTTGAAACAAGAAGGAAATGAAACGGTGACAAATTGTCACCAGTTGAAACTTAAAGCTACTGATGGCAAATATCGTATGACAGATGTTGTTGATATTGAGGGAATGTTTAGAATTATTGAATCAATACCAAGTAAAAACGCAGAACCTATTAAACAGTGGCTTGCAAAGTTAGGAAGTGAGAGAATAGATGAAACTTTTGATCCTTCACTTGCCACACAAAGGTCGATAGACTTATATAGGTCAAAAGGCTATGACGAAAAATGGATTGCTAAACGAATAAAAGGCATTCAAGATAGAAAACAACTTACTGATGTGTGGAAAGAAGGTGGAATATCTGAATCAAGAGAATATGCAATTTTAACAAATGAAATTTATAAAAAATGGTCTGGTATGACAGCTAAGCAATATAAATCTTTTAAAGGTCTTAGGAAAGAGTCTTTAAGAGATAACATGACAGATGTTGAGGTTGCACTCGCAGATTTAGGAGAACTTGCAACTAGAGAAATTGCGAAAAAGAAAAAGCCAAAAGGTTTAAATGAAAATATAGATATTGCAAAACGCGGCGGAAGGATTGCTGGTAATGCAAGAAAATCTTTAGAAGATGAAATAGGTGAAAGTGTAGTTACTAGTAAAAATGCACTTAATTATGAATATGCAGATGAAAAACAAATTGAGATGAATTAAAATATAAGAGATACTTAAAAAAGTAAAAAGAAAGAGTTTTTTTTACTATTTTTTCTTTTTCTACTGATTTTAAAACAAAAATAATGTATAATTATCTAAAGGTGATGAAAATATGTTTGAAAATTTATCAGATAGACTAACAGGAGCGTTAAATAAAATAAAAGGTTATGGTAAGATAACAGAGAGTAATATTGGTGACATAACTAGAGATATTAGACTTGCCTTACTTGAAGCAGATGTAAACTATAAAGTAGTTAAAGAATTTATAAATAATGTTAAAGAAAAAGCTTTAGGTGAAGAAGTTAAAAAAAGTTTAAAACCAGGTGAAATGTTCGCTAAAATCGTTAAAGACGAACTTGTAGATTTACTTGGAAAGGAAAATGAACCATTAATCATAGTTAAACCTATGACAATACTCATGATGACAGGTCTTCAAGGTAGTGGAAAAACTACAACTACCGGAAAACTTGCACTACTTCTCAGAAAAAAGTATGGACTAAAACCTCTAATGGTAGCCTGTGATGTGTATAGACCTGCTGCAATTGATCAGTTAAAACAACTTGGAAAAGAGTTAAACATTGAAGTTTATTCAGAGGGAAAAGGTGATGCAGTTCAAATTGCGAAAAATGCAGTAGAGTATGCCAAAGAAAATGGATACAACTATGTACTAATTGATACAGCCGGAAGACTACACATAGATGATGAACTTATGGATGAGTTAGATGATATAAATAATGAAGTTCATCCTAATGAAATACTTTTAGTACTAGATAGTATGATGGGACAAGACGCAATAAACGTGATTAAAGGATTTGATGAAAGGCTTCCTTTAACTGGATCAATACTTACTAAATTAGATGGAGATACTAAAGGTGGAGCAGCCCTTTCTATAAGACATTTAACAGATATTCCAATTAAATTTATAGGTGTATCCGAAAAGATGGATGGACTTGAAAACTTCTATCCAGATAGAATGGCCAGTAGAATTTTAGATGAAGGCGATCTTGTAGGAATGATTGAAAAAGCAGAAAGCGTAATTGATGAACAGTCAGCCATTAAAACAGCTAAAAAGATGCAGAAAGGGAAATTTGATCTAGAGGATTTTTTAGAGCAGTTAAATCAGATTAAAAAACTAGGACCTCTTGAAAACCTAATAAAATTAATTCCAGGTGCGAAAAAAATGGGATTAAACAAAGTTAATATAGATCCAAAACAGATGGCCCATATAGAGGCTATAATACTCTCTATGACACCTGATGAGAGGAGTAATCCATCTATTTTAAAAGCAAGTAGAAAAAGGCGAATAGCCAAAGGATGTGGAAGAAGTGTTGAAGAGGTTAATAAACTTTTAAAACAGTTTGAGCAGATGAAAGTTATGATGAAGCAGATGAACAAAGGAAATTTTAAAATACCATTTTAAAAACATATCGAATAATATGTTTTTTTAAATATATTTTTTTATACACAAATACTGATGAATAGTAACATATACTATATTTACGCTAGTTGCTATTATAAGACCCCACATTCCAATATTTAAAAGTGATAAAACTAAAAGTAGAATTGTTCTAATGATAGTTCCTTCTAAAGTTCCCTTCATCGCGTTTTTTGCCTTTCCCATAGCTTGAAGAGTAGATGTTAGAGGTGACTGTATGTAGTGGAAAAGAACTATAGGAGCTAGAACTTTTAAATAATTAATACCTTCAGACGTATTGTAAATTAATTTCATTGGAATACCTGGCATTATTTCAAATATTATAGTAGCAGGTATTCCTATCAAAAGTGAGAAAAAAATAGCCTTCTTAAGTTTAATTCTCACATCTTTATAATTCTTCTTTGAATAAGATCTACTAATTTGTGGTATTAAAGCCTCAGAAATACCAAGGGTAAAAAATGATGGAAGTAGTATTAAAGGCAGAACATATCCACTTATAATCCCATATTGATTTACAATGAAACTACTCGAGTACCCACATTTAGCTAAAGCAAAAGATAAAATAATCGGTTCTAAAAAAAATCCTACTGATCCTATGATTCTACTTGCTGTTGTAGGGATTCCTATAGAAAATACATCTTTTATATTTACAATATCTGGTTTAATGTCCTTTTTAGATAGTTTAAAATTTTTAGGAATAAAAAATAATAATATTAAGATAGAAGTAAGTTCGCTTACTATGTTTACTAAAACGACAAAACATACTCCATATTCTAATCCCTTATTTACAAAATATGAACACCCAAAAAATATGATTAACAGTCTAACTAAATCTTCAGTTACATTTGATATTGCATGGGGAACCATCTTCTCTTTCCCAAAAAAATATCCCCTTATAATACTGGAAATGCTTATAAAAGGTAAGACAAATCCGATAGATATTAAGGCGTAGTATGATCTAGGTTCTCTTAAGAGATTATTTGATATGTATTTTCCACTAAAGATAAGTATAGCTATTATTATTATGTTAAATAAAAGAGATACGGGAATTACAGAGAAAACTAAATTTTTATTGTTTTTAGTATTTTCAGCGACAAATTTACTAATTGCTGTTGGAAAACCCAATTGACTTACAGCCATAAGTAAAGTAAATGTTGGCATGATCATCATGTATATTCCCATACCTTCAGTACCTAGTTTTCTTGCCATAACAACTTTAATAAACATACTTATTATTTTAGTTAGAAGACCACCTATTGATAGTATTAATACAGACTTTGCAAATTTACTTTTCATATTAAAGTTTATGTTTTACATATGGACTTATTAATAAACATTTGCTAAAATTATTATGGAGGTTTAATTATGAAAGATAAATATTTAATAATCAATGCTGGAAGTTCCTCTTTAAAGTTTTCACTTTATGAGATGCCAAGCACTAAAGAGATAGTAAATGGTTACATTCAAAAAATAGGGGATAGTGACAGTTTTTATACTTTAAAATATAAAGGACAAAAGGTCGACAAAGAAAGAGAAATTAAAAACCATAAACAGGCAGTTGAAGTTATGCTTGAAGAGTTAAAGGAAAACAAATTTATAACATCTATAGATGAGATTAAAGGTGTAGGTCATAGAGTACTTCATGGAGGAGAGTACTACTCATCATCAACACTAATTGATGAAGAAGTATTAAAAAACATTAAATCACTTACCAAATTAGGTCCACTTCACCATCCAGGAGAGATTGCGGGAATTGAGGGAATGATGGAAGTGTTAGAAAATGTTCCACAAGTTGCCGTATTTGATACAGCTTTTCATCAGACTATGCCTAAAAAAAACTATTTGTATGCAGTTCCATATTCATGGTATAAAGAAAATGGAGTTAGAAAATACGGATTTCACGGAACAAGTCACAATTACATAACCAATAAGATGAAAGATCATTTAAAAAAGGATGATGTAAATTTAATAATATGTCATATAGGCTCAGGAGCATCAATCGCTTGTATTAAAGGTGGTGTTTGTTATGACACTACCATGGGACTAACTCCGCTTGATGGACTTATTATGGGAACGAGATCAGGTTCAATAGATCCATCAATACTTGAGTATATTTCTAAAGAAAGGGGAATATCTTTAGAAAAAATTACTGAAGAGTTAAACAAAAAAAGTGGATTAATAGGACTTGCTGGTAAAAATGACTTTAGAGACTTATCAAAAGCATCTCAAAAAGGAGATGAAAAAGCAACTCTTGCTTTAAATATGTTTTATAATTCAGTAACTAAATACATAGCTCAGTATTATTTTGAATTAGAGTCAGAAGTAGATGCTTTAGTATTTACTGCTGGTATTGGCGAGAATGCTTACATATTTAGAGAAAATATCATGAATAGAATTTCTAAAGCAACAGGAGTTAAACTAGATAAAGAGGTAAATGAATCAATCCCTTCTAAATTAGAAAAAGGAATAATTTCAACTGAAGACTCATCATTTGAAGTTATTGTCGAACCTACAAATGAAGAGTATATGATTTTAATGGATACATATAACGTATCAAGAGGATAAATATGGATTTAGTTATACTTGCAGCTGGCATGGGTAGTAGATTTGGAGGACTTAAACAAATAAAGGAAGTAGGTCCAAATGGTGAGATGATAATAGACTATTCCATATATGATGCCATTAAAGCAGGATTTAATAGAGTAATATTTATAATAAAAAAAGAAAACTTAAAATATTTTAAATTAGTAGAAAACAAAATAAAAAAATATGTTAAAGTAGAGTATGCTTTTCAAAATAATGATAATGTTCCAAATAAATATGACAAATTAAAATATAGAGATAAACCACTTGGAACTGCCCATGCTCTTTTATGTGCGAAAGATTTAATTAAAGATAAATTCATGGTTATAAATGCCGATGATTTTTATGGAAAAGAGTCATATGAAATAGGATATAATTATTTAAAAAAAAGTAATGATTATGGACTAATAGGTTATTTAGCTAAGAATACTTTATCTGAAAATGGCAAAGTTAAAAGGGGAATTTGTGAAGTTAAAAATGGGAAATTAGTAAATATAACTGAAAGTTCTTTAGAGAAAAAAGAAGGTAAGATAATATGTACACCAGATAATTCAGACGAGAAAAAAACATTAAAAGATGATACACTTGTTTCTATGAATATGCTACTTCTAGATAAAACTATTTTTAAATATATTGAAAAAGAGTTTAAAGTATTTTTACTTAAAAATGATTTAAATTCCGAATTTTATATACCAGATGTTTTATTAAAAGTTATATCAAATAGAACATGTAAAGTTATTAAAACTCCATCGATATGGCACGGAGTAACTTATAGAGAAGATTTAGAAGATGTTAAAAACAATATATTAAATCTAGTAAAAACTAATATATATCCTACAAACCTTTGGAAATAAGAAAAAACTTATTGTATTTATTTTTTAGATGTGCTAAAATGTAAATGTATTTAAGTTTTATTTGGTCTGTTGGTGAAGTGGTTTAACACACCGCCCTCTCAAGGCGGCATACACGGGTTCAAATCCCGTACAGACTACCATTAAGAATTTACAAGTCTTGTTGTTTGAGACTTTTCTTTGTTATATAAAGCCTTTTTGAGAAGTGGCTTTAACATTTTATAAAGTAATTATAGATATTTTTTAAAATAACGTGGTAATAATTAGTATTACTAAGATGATGATAGGAGATTATTTTATGGCAAGTATTGAATTTAAAGGTTATGTAGAAGAGGAATCTAATATTAACAAGGAAAATACATTTGTTGTTGAAAATGTTATTGTTGATTCTGAGTATATTAAATACTTAAATCATTTAATAAGTGACAAATACATTGAATTATATGATGAAGAAATAAATTCTAAAAAACAACATGGTGAAAATGAAAAGGTCATTTTAGAAAACATATGGGCTTTATATTATATTATAAAAGATGTATTCTATCATTCATTTAGTAAGTACTCAATCTTTGAAACAGAAGATAATAGAGTTTTAATTGAAACTGAAAACTACAGTTTTAGTAGTGAATTAAAACAAATTATGAAGGCATTTGGAAATATAGGTATGTCATCTGTACCTATAAATGATAAGGGAAGACTTACAAACGATTGGAAACAGATTCTTGAAGATTTTTTTAAAGATGTAGCAGAAAAGAATAGACCTGATTTAATAGAAAACCTTGTTAGTATAGTTGAACAATTGAAAAGATTATACGATAAAATAGATATCGCACATGACTTATTTTTTTATAAAGAAGAATTTTTTACTAATTTAGCTGATGTTTGTTCTAAAGAGGTTTTAGAAAAATATAAAAATGAATATGAATTACTATTATCTCAAAAGCCATGTAATTTAGACAAGATTTATCAATTGTATGAAAAAATTCAGAGTCTAATAGTTGACGATTGGAATAACAAAATTACTAATCCAGCCGATTATAAGCCGGGGGACACTTTTAAATTTATATGTTATTCAATTGGAACATTAGATAATTGTAGTAATGATAGAGATAACTTCGAACGATTCGTATCCGCATCTTTATTTACCGAAAGGAATCAAAATGCATATGCACGTAAATATGGCTTTATATTAGACCCAAATGATATTGTAAGTTCAAGTTCAAAAGATCAATATATTAATAATGCATCATATAATATTTCTTCTTTGTATGCTTCTAGGACCAGAGTTTTACCTGAACTTGAATCTATAGAAAAAATTATAAAAGCGCAAGATTTAAATAAGATTATTATGGATAAATTTAAACCAATTGGAATTTTTTGCTTGACTAATGGTACAAAAGAATTAAATAGTGATTATGTGGAAGCGCAAAGATTACAAAAGTCATTTCCAAAATTACCAATTGTAGATATTGACACCACTCTATATAAAGAGTTAGATGTATCATTAGATGAGAAGAAAAATGTAATAGATAGTATTATAAAACACCTTAATATTTCAAGTTTTGATTATAGTCAGTACATAGATGATTTTTGGATATCTTTTACTGAACTTAAATTAAGTGGCAATTATAGTTTAAATGACATTACCGATTTATTTAATAAGTTTATATATGATAAATATATTGAAGATATAGCTACAGAAGAGTTGCAACATTATTCAAGAATGTTTGAACAAGCTTTAAGAGAAGATGAGTTATTCGATAAACGACGAGAAGCGCAAAATCTTCAGGAATGGAAGAATAAAAAATCATCATATGAATTATATTCTAATTATAAAAAATCAATTATAAAAAGATTGAAACACGAAAATTCAAGGAAAACGTATGAAACATTAATTAAGCTAAATGAATTACTTAGTAAAATGGAAAAAAATGATAGAGTGCAATATATTAATGACAAGCCAAAAGAAAGATAAATGTTTTTAATACATTATTAAATTACTATAAAAATGAAGAGACATATTTTATTATAGAACCGTTTTTTTAGCCTTTTTAGGCTTTTTTTGTATATAATTAATTTAAATGTAAATAATATATTTGAAAGGAATGATATTTATGGATGAAAATGTTGAGATGCTTGAGTACATATATAAATCTAGTAATGGAGGACACAGTTCAGCAGAAAACTTAATTAAGGCTTTAGAAAACAAAGATAATAAAATAAAAAAACTATTAGAAGATATTAATAAAGGTTATGAACACTTTGAAAAAGAAAGTCATAAACTTTTAAAAAAATATGACAGAAAAGTTAAAACAGTTGGTGTAATGGGTAAAATGATGAGTAAAATGGGAATTAATGAAGAAGTTATGAAAGATAATAGTGATTCTAGCATGGCTGACATGTTAATTCAAGGCCTTACACTTGGAAATTTAGAGATGGATAAGAGAATCGACAATTATGAAGGACAAATTGAAAGAAAAATTATGAAAATAGCCAAAGAATATAGAGATTTTGGAAAGGAATATGTTGAAAAATTAAAGCCATTTTTATAAATCTAAGTCATTAATACTTGAACCTATTAAAAAAATAGTTTATAATTATTTTAGAAAGTAGGGGATGGATATGGAAAAACTCATGAAAGAACAAAGAATTAAAATAATTCTTGCTGGAATACTAGTAGTATTATTAGCATTAACTCTTTGGTTTTCATTAAAACCTAAAGACAGTACAAAAAAAATTGCTAAAACAGAAAAAGAGATGTTTGCTCATACTGATAAAGAAATAATAAAGGAAGAACAATTAGATGATCTTAAGTTTTCAAATGTGACACTTATAACAGAAAATGGTTATACGACATTTTCTTGTGATGTAACAAATTCAAAAGATGAAGAAGTTAACGTTGAAAATGTTAATATAGAACTTAAAGATAAAGATGGAAATACAGTCATTACACTTTTAGGAAATATTGGTTCATCTTTGAAACCAAATGAAACTAGAGTTATTACAGCAAGTGCGAAAGGTGAATTTAAAAACGTTGTATCAAAAACTATTGTACATGTAAGTTAAAGGAAATTCAAAAATAGAATTTCTTTTTTTTACATCTAAAAACCCCTATTTATTAATAGGGGTTCCTAAACTTAAAACTTCATTCTCATTTTTTTTCATCTTTGAAATGGCGAGTTTTAATTCATCATTATTACTTATTTGATCATCATCTTCAAGTTCAATTAATTTAATAATTTCTTCAAAACTAGTTTTTCCTTCTAGTACTTTTTGAAGACCATCTTGAAGCATAGTTGTAGTATCAGTCTCACCATATACCAGTTGTCTAAACTGCTCTTTAGGTGCATCTTCACTTAATGCATCTCTTATTTGCTGAGATATTTTTAAAACCTCATGAATTGGTATTCTTCCTCTATAACCTTCATTACAGTGTTCACAGCCTGCAGGAACGTAAATTTGATCAATATCTTTATTTAAAACAGCTTTAAATACTAATTTTTCATAATTTGTAGTAGGTCTAACAGTTTTACATTTACAAAGTCTTCTGGCGAGTTTTTGTGATATTACTCCTTCTAAAGCAGATGATAATAAATATTTTTGTACATCCATGTCAATTAACCTTTCAATAGTATTTAAAGAAGTGTTAGTATGAAGTGTTGATAAAACTAGATGTCCAGTTATAGAAGCTCTAACGGCAATTCTTGCTGTTTCAGTATCACGAATCTCACCAATCATTATTATATTTGGATCTTGTCTTAAAATAGACCTTAATGCATTAGCAAAAGTAAGCCCAATCTTACTATTTGCTTGAACTTGATTTATTCCAGAAATGTCCATCTCGATAGGATCTTCGACAGTGATAATGTTAGTTTCAGAAGTGTTTAAATATTGAAGAATAGAGTATAAAGTAGTTGATTTACCAGAACCAGTTGCTCCAGTAACTAAGATAATACCATTAGGAACACTAATCATATCTAAAACTTTTCTATAGTTTTCCTCACTAAATCCAAGTTCTTCCAATCCCTCAGAACTCATAGAATAATCTAGAATTCTTATAACTACTTTTTCTCCGCCACTCACAGGAAGAGAAGACACACGAAGATCAAGCTCAACTCCTTGAAGAGTAGCTTTAATTGCTCCATCTTGAGGAAGCCTAGATTCAGTTATATTCATTCTAGCTATAGTTTTAACTCTTGTGATTAAATAGTCCCTCATGTTTAAAGGTACATTCGCATAATCATATAAAACTCCATCAACTCTAATTCTTATAAGCAAGTGATCGGTATATGGATCAAAATGAATATCACTTGCTCCTCTTTTAGTTGCATCTACAAGTATATCATTTACAATATCTACTATTGGTACCTTTTGAAAATCAAACGTTCTTATCATTTTATCAGCCCCTTTTACAATTTATACTGGATTTTATTCTAGATATATTATATAATATATTTAGGATAAATTCAATTGAAAAGGTGAAAAAATATGAAAATGAATAATAAGGGCTTTTTATTAGTTGAATCTTTAGTAGTTTCAACGTTTGTCTTGACGGTATTAATGCTTTTATATTTGCAGTTTAACAATTTAATGACAAATCATAAAAAAAGTTATACCTATAATAGTGTTGAAAATATATATAACTTAGGATCGATGGCTGACTTTTTAAAAAATACTGGTCAAGATGTAACTTTAAAAACTAGTTTAGGCTCCCAGCACTACATAGTATTATATAACCGTTCTAATTGCGTTAATCTGCCAAATTCAACTACTATTCCTACATGTAATAATCTAGCGGCAAATATGAATTTAAAATATATGATATATACAGACTCGGATATAAGTTCTTTAAAAAATTATGTTAAAAACAGTAATGATGCTTTAAAACAGGACATGAAAGATTTTATAACTAAAATGGATGCGACTAAAATAGAGGGAAAGGGAAGATTGATTGCTAAATTTGGTGATTCGGTAAATGAAGTAAGTTCTAATGACAAATTTGCGACAGTTGCAATCGATACTAATACATCATCAGACTATAATATAAGTAACGTCCTTTACAGTTTTTACAAGTTTAGTGATATGAATGTATGGAAGTATAGTCAGTCAAATGCAGCAGATAAATCCTTAGATTCTTATGCAAGAGGTAGTTTTACAATTAAAAGTTTTAATGAAGGAAATGGACTTAATGAAATTGAGGTAAAGACAGTTGGCGTCTGGGAACACGTTTATATTCCTTTAACAACTGAACCGAACAAGAATTACACAATTGCCTTTGATTATCAAGTGTTAGAAAGTTATACTAATTTATCAGGTAATGATTCAGTTAAACTTCAGATATTATCTAATATTCCTGTAAATTCAAACTGTGAAAATCTTGAAATTGAAAGTATAGATTTAGGAAACACTTTAATGAACAATTCACAACCAAAAGAAATAACCTTTACAGCATCTAGTACTACGACCTATTTAACACTAAATTTTGGATGGGCTGCCAATAATCAAACAGTTAAAATGAGAATAGGAAACTTTAGAGTTCAAAAACAACTAACTAATGAAACTAATTATGGTAATCAGTTAGGTATTGGTATTCCAAACTTTGGTGGATGGTATACTGAGAAAAATGGTGGAACAAAGATAGAACCTAATACAAATAGATACACAAAAGAAGATCAAGTGTTATATGCGAGGATGAATTAAAAGGGGAGAGTATATGAAAAAAAACAAAGGATTTACAGTAGTTGAACTAATCGCATCTTTTGCTCTTACGATGGTAATAGCCGCGTTTCTATTTGAAGTTTTAATCGACGTAAAAGATGTATTTGCTGAAACCACCATTAAGACTAATATACAAGAAAAAATGGGGATTATATCTAAAAATATAAAAAATGTACTACCTCCTATAGGAAGTAAAGTCATAGGAGCTGGAACTTCTTGGCAAATTAGTAATAATAAAAATGGTAATTTAAATTCCGGTATAGGTCTATCATATGATGAGAGTAGTGTTACTATTAATAATCAAAAGTTTAGTATGCCAGATTTAGTTAATATTGATATGTCTAAAAGTTCTATAACAAATAATTGTCCAAGTGATTGCTTTTTAAAAGTTCATTTTGAACTAACAAGTAGTAATCTATCAAAGCCTTACATATATGATGTCGTTTATTATTATTCTAAATACTAATCCACACCTCAAAAAACAAAAGCATCATAATTCCAGAAATTAAACTAGCAAGTATTCTAGAAAATAAAAATGGTAAATATTTAACATCAGTATCAGACAGAATGCTCATTGTTTGAAGGTGAACTGAAAGCCCACCAAAAGATAGAATCATGACAGTTAAGATAGATTTAAGTCTCAAAGGAATGGCTTCTAAACTTACATATTTAAGACCTTGAGTCATTTCAATAAAACCATTTAATAAACTTTGAACAGTACTGTTTAAACTTAAATTGTTATCAATTATAGTTGTTAGAACAAGAGATACACTAATTACTCCTAATACTAAAAGAAGAGTATTGATGCTTTCGGTAAGAGAATTTGTAATAATAGTTCCAAAACCTTTATTATTACTGATTCTTTTTTTATGCATCAAGTCTACCGCATTTTTAAAATTAGTTTTTTCTTCTTTTTTACTGGGATGATAATTTCTAATTAATATTCCTACTATTATATTGCTTACGTAGTGAATAATGAGTATTAAAAGAGGAACTTCTTTATTATTTAAAAAAACTCTAACTGTTCCTAAAATGAATAGGGGATTTGTAAAAGACGAAAAACACAAAATTTTAGTTGCCTCATATTTATCTATAGAACCGTTATCGATAAGCTCTTTAGTATATTTGGCGTTAGACGGATTTCCTGATATAATACTCATGAAGAAAATAAATGCACATTTACTATTTATTTTAAATATTTTATTCATAGGTTTTTTAAATAAATTACTTATCAGTTCAACAAATCCATAATTTACAAGTAGACTGGATAGTATGAAAAATGGAAATAGAGAAGGAAATATGTTTTCTTTAAAAATATTTAATGAAAACTTGACGGAAGATAATATGCTTTCTGATTCAGTGAGAATTTCAAAACCTATAAAAATTAAAACAATAATAAATAATACACTTTGAATCTTTTTCATATCATCACCTTATATTGAATATTAATTATTAGAAAGGACTCTTTTATGAAAATATATGAAAAAATAATAAACTTTATTAAAAAAAACTATAAAACACTTACCATATATGTTTTACTTATAGCCATTTTTACTATAAACTTGCCTTATTATATCTCCGCACCTGGAGGACTATTAGATACAAGTAAAAAGATCAAATCTGATGAAAATTTTAAATTAAATGGATCTTTAAATATGGCTTATGTAACGGAAATACATGCATCTATTCCCACATATTTATGGTCTTTCATTCAAAAAGATTGGGACTTAGAAAAAGAAAAGGACGCTATTTTAGAAAATGAAAAAGAAGAAGATGTTATGAAGAGAAACAAGATGCTTTTAACTGAATCAAATAAAGTAGCTCTGCTTGTTGCATATTCACATTCAAATGTAGAATATGAAGTAGTAAACGATAAAGTGTTTATCTCATACATTGACAAACAGGCTAAAACTGATTTAAAAATTGGAGATCAAATTTTAGAAGTTGATGGAAAAAAAGTTGTAGATAAAAACTATTTAATGAGTTATATTAAATCTAAAAATGTAGGTGATAAAGTAGAGTTCAAAGTTAAAGGAGAAAAAAATAAAACAGCAACACTAATAGATGTAGATGGCACACCAAAAGTTGGTGCGATGATAACTGAAGATTTTGATGTAAAATCAGATAAAAAAGTAAATTTTAACTTTTCATCATCAGAATCTGGTCCATCGGGAGGACTTATGATCACTCTAGCACTATATAGTAATTTAAATAAGATAGATCTCACAAAAGGAAAGAAAATTGCAGGAACAGGAACAATTGATATAAATGGAAACGTCGGAGAAATTAGCGGAGTAAAGTATAAACTTATTGGGGCAGTTAATGAAAAGGCAGATGTATTTTTAGTCCCTGAAGGAAAAAACTATAAAGAAGCTAAAAAGATAAAAAAAGAAAGAGGATATAAAATAGACATAGTTCCAGTTGAAACTTTTGAAGAGGCTTTAAATTACTTGAATAAATAAAAATCACATCTGAATTATAGATGTGTTTTTAATAAAAAAGACTATAAAAAAAGGAAAAAGGGTTATAAATGTAGTATATTATATATAGAGACAAAAAAAGAGATAGCACCCCCTGAGGGCTATCTCCAATAAAAGAATAAAAAGGGGCTGGCTAGTTTGCACTAGCGCCAATTCAATTTAAATTGAATTGGTGATTAATATTATATTGATTTTTTATAATAAGTCAATAGTTTTTTAAAAAAAAGCAAAAAAAAAGGAGAATCTTTATGAAACTGAGTGAAGTCAAAGGTTTGGGAAAAGCGTCAGAAAAATATTTAAATGAACTAGGTATTTTTACCACTTTAGATTTAATTAACTATTATCCTTTTAGATATGAGATAATTGAAAATACAGATGTAAGAAAAATTAAAGATGGAGATAAGATAATAATAGGTGGCATATGTGAAAAAACTCCGAATGTATATCACTATAATAAAAGATTAAATAAGATGACCTTTAGACTAAATACTGGTGATTTTATCGTAAAGGTAGATATTTTTAATAGAGGATATTTAAAAAGTAGACTGTCAATTGGAACAGTAATAACAGTTATAGGAAAATATGATCAAAAGCACTCATCAATTACCGCATCGGATATTAAATTTTATCTAATTGAAAAAACAGTCATTGAACCGGTTTACCATTCATCTATTAAAATTAGCTCATCTAAAATATCTAAACTTATTAAAACAGTCATAGATAAAGTATATGTAGTAGATTTTGTTCCAGATAGTATAAATGAAAAATATAAGTTTATGAGTAAAAAAGAAGCTTTATATAATATCCACTTTCCAAAGAGTAAAAAGTCTTTAAATATGGCTATAGATAAATTAAAATATGAAGAATTATTTATGTTTATGATGAAAATTAATTACATAAAAGACAGTAAAAAGATAAATGATGGATTAAAAAGAAAAGTAGATTATGAAAAAGTAGAAAACATAATAGATAATTTACCTTTTAAACTTACTAAAGATCAAAATAAATCAGTTAGAGATATATATGAAGATTTAATTAGTAATAATAGAATGAATAGACTTCTTCAGGGAGATGTTGGAAGTGGTAAAACTATAGTTTCTTTTATATCTTTATACATAAATTATTTAAGTGGATATCAAGGAGCTTTAATGGCACCAACCGAAATACTCGCTCTCCAGCACTACAATAACATAAAAAAGATATTTCCAAATTTAAACACTGTATTTTTAAAAGGTAAAATGAAAGCTAAAGAAAAAAGAGAAGTTAAACAAATGATAGAAAGTGGAAAAGCAGATGTAATAATTGGTACTCACGCATTAATTAGTGAAGATGTGAAATATAAAAATCTAGGTTTTGTCATAACTGATGAGCAACACCGTTTTGGTGTAAATCAAAGAGGAAACTTAAAAAATAAAGGAAAAACTCCTGATATTCTCTATATGAGTGCGACTCCAATTCCGAGAACTTATGCATTAACTTTATATGGAGATATGGATATATCCAGCATTAGAACTATGCCAAGTGGAAGAAAAAGCGTTAAAACAATACTTAAAAAAAGTAAAGATATAACAGAAGTTTTATACATGATGTTAGATGAGATTAAAAAAAATCATCAGATTTACGTAGTCGCACCTTTAGTAAAAGAAAGTGAAAAAATAGATTTAGAAGATACTTATAAACTGGAAGAGAAGATGAAAAAAGCTTTCGGTAAAATATGTAAAATAGGCGTTATGCATGGAAAGATGAATCCAGAAGAAAAAGAGAAGGTCATGGACGAGTTTAAAAAAGGTAACATTAAAATACTTGTTTCGACAACCGTTATTGAAGTTGGAGTGGATGTTAAAAATGCGACCATGATAGTCATATTTGATTCATATAGATTTGGTCTATCTGCACTTCACCAACTTAGAGGAAGAGTAGGAAGAAATGATTATGATTCTTACTGCATACTAATCAGTGATCTAGAGACTAAAAGACTAAACGTTTTAACTAAGACAAATGATGGATTTAAAATAAGTGAAGAAGATTTTAAACTTAGAGGTGGTGGAGATATATTTGGAATTAGACAAAGCGGAGACATGAACTTTAAACTTGCAGATGTCAAAGAAGATTACGATTTACTCTTAAAAATAAAAGAAGACAGTTCTAGATTTATTAGAAGTAGTTTGTTTAATGATTCTAAATACTTACATATTAAAAAAGAAGTAATTAATTCAGTCAATCAAGATTGATGTAAAAAGCACACAAATTTTAACTTTAAAATGGTTGACTTTTTGTGTTATTTATTTTATACTTTAATTGCATAGTAATGCTATGCAGACTACTTACGGCACATAGTGAGTAGTTAACCAAACCCCCTGATGCCCTAGTAATTTTTTTACTAGGGTTCTTTTTTTAAAAAAAAAGTGTTATAATTGTCTTGTGATAGGAGTAGGTTATATGAAGAAAAAGATAGTAATTTTGTTTTTTTTAACAATACTTATTGTAATATTTGGACTTATGTTTTTTAAAGAAAACAAATTTAAAAAAGAGTATGAAAGTTTAAATGGGGAAAAAACATCAAATGGTAAAAAGTATATGAAAATAACTATACCTAAAGATAATCCTGTTGTTTACTCAAATTATGAGGAAATATTTAAAGTGTTAGATGGAACTGGAATAATATATTTTGGCTTTCCGCAGTGTCCATGGTGTAGGAATGCAGTACCTGTATTATTAGAATCAGCTATAGAAAATGGTGTAGATAAAATATACTATTTGAACAATTTAGAGGATAGAGATATATTATCTTTGAAAGATGGAAAAGTAGTGACTGAAAAAGAAGCAAAAGAAGATTATAAGAAACTATTAAAAAAACTTGGTGACAATGCATCTATTTATGAAGGATTAGAAGACGAAAGTATTAAAAGAATCTATTATCCGGCCGTAGTATTTGTTAAAAATGGTAAGATTATAGATAATGTTACCGGAACAGTAGATTCACAGGAAGATCCTTATGTTCCGCTTACAAATAGTCAGAAAAAAGAATTAAAAGAAAAATATAATGAAGCAATTAGTGAACTATTAGTTTGTGATGTTAAAGAAAAATGCTAAAAATATTTAAAAATAAGTTGTAACTGCCAAAAAACTATGTTATAATGTTGTACAGAATAGGAGGGGTTTTCATGGAGAAAATACAAAAAATTAGAGTAAAAAAGTCTAACGGTGAAGAAGTAGAAGCAGAAGTACTTTTATGCTTTGAACTTGAAAAGACTGGTAAAAATTACATTTTATATACTTTTAATGAAGTCGATGCTCAAAATATGGAGACCATTCATGCATCTGTGATTAGAGAAAATGAAACCGGCTATCAGTTGGATGTAATACCAGAAGATGAATGGAAAAGTGTTAAAGAAGTTATGCGTGAAATAATTAGGAATGGAGAGTAATTTTATGAAAAATAAAACATTAGAAACTTTAGGTGAGAGAAAAGTTAAAGTTGAAAATAGTCATATAATTAAACTTAGAACATTTTGGAATAATATTTTGAAAAAGTAAGGAGTGATAAAATGGAAAACAATATATTAAATGCTCAAGAAGAAGCTATGAAAAAATTAGGTGTTGTTCTTAAACCAGAATATTCTGAACAATTTAAAATTGATGATACACCTCAAAACACTAATTTAAATGATGAACTTGCAGATATTAGCAGCGTGAATTCAGAACCTGTTGTTGTTCCAGAATTTGAATTACCAAAAGTAGAACTTCAAGAAGAAGTGCCTGAGGTTACAATGCCAGAATTTGAACTACCAAAAGAAGAGGTTCAAGAAGATATGCCTGAGGTTACAATGTCAGATTTTGAACTACCAAAAGAAGAGGCTCAAGAAGATATGCCTGAGGTTACAATGCCAGATTTTGAACTACCAAAAGAAGAGGTTCAAGAAGAAGTGCCTGAGGTTACAATGCCAGATTTTGAACTACCAAAAGAAGAGGCTCAAGAGGAAGTGCCTGAGGTTACAATGCCAGAATTTGAACTACCAAAAGAAGAAATTCAAGAAGAAGTGCCTGAAGTTACAATGCCAGATTTTGAACTACCAAAAGAAGAAATTCAAGAAGAAGTGCCTGAAGTTAGACAGAACGAAGATAAACTTGAGGAGGATGACATGCTCGGTACATATGATAATATAAATAAAGATTTAAATAGTTTAATAAGTTTTGAGACATATGATGATTATCTTGTAGAATTTCAAAAACAAAATTATCCAGAAAACCCAGCAGAGTTTTATATTGCAGTTAAAAATGGTGAGAGACTTCCAGAACTATTAACTGAAACAGAATTCTATGATGAGAGAAGAAAACAACTAGAAGATATTGAACACGATAAACAGAACGAAAGTATCATTTCACTAACTCAGAAATTACATTCATGTGAAGGAAAACTTCAAGTTTCTGAAGAACAAAATGCTGAACTTGAAAGAAGAAATAAAAATTTATCTTCTAATTTAAATAGAGAGAGAAGTGAAAAGCTATCTGCTCAAAATAGAGTGACTGAACTTGAAGATGAACTTAAAAAGAGTAAAACAAGAATTAATACATTAGAAAATACATTAATCAGACAAAAGGAAAGCGTAAAAGCACAAGGTGAGAAAATTTTTGCTTTGAGAACTACAATTAATAATCAACTAGAAGAGATTAAAAGTGTTAAAGCAATGCTTTCTAATAAAGATCTAGAGATAAAATCTTTAAAGGAAGAAAATGAACAGTTAAAAGGAGATAAAAAAGATCTAAAAGCACAAATTAGAGGTTTTGAAACTCAAGTTACAGGTGCGATTAACAGTATAAAACAAGATGGTTCAAATAAAGAAACAATAGAAACAGGTAAAAAAAAATTGAAAAATCAGAAAACTGAAAGAGAATTGCCTGTAAATAAGACAAGTCTTTCAAAAAAATCACCCTCAGCAGTTATACTTCCAGGTGATGTTATAGATGCTTTTGAAGAGGTTACAAATACAAAAGGAAAAACTCGATAAGGACACTATTATGTGTTCTTTTTTCTTGCATATTTTTAAGTAAATATGCTATACTTTTTATAGATTGATTTGAAAGGATGATAATATGATTTTAATAATTTTAGTGATTATTGTTTTTGTAATAATATTTTGTAACATCAAGATTGTTCCTCAGTCAGAGTGTTACATTATTGAGAGGCTAGGTTCATACTATGCAACTTGGAAAAACGGATTACATGTAAAAATACCATTTTTTGATAGAATTGCCGGAATAATTAGTTTAAAAGAAATGGTTAAAGATTTTGCTCCTCAGCCTGTTATTACTAAGGATAATGTTACAATGCAGATTGATACAGTTGTATATTTTCAAATAACTGATCCTAAATTGTATACTTATGGAGTAGATAATCCTATTAATGCAATTGAAAACTTAACTGCAACAACATTAAGAAATATAATTGGTGATTTAGAACTAGATCAGACCCTTACATCTAGAGATATCATAAACTCTAAGATGAGATCAATATTAGATGAGGCAACTGATCCATGGGGAATAAAGATCAATAGAGTAGAACTAAAAAATATTTTACCTCCTAAAGATATACAAGAAGCTATGGAAAAGCAGATGAGAGCTGAAAGAGAAAGAAGAGAGGCTATTCTTAAAGCTGAAGGTGAAAAGAAATCTAGCATATTAATTGCTGAAGGTAAAAAACAGAGTATGATATTAAATGCTGAAGCTGAAAAGGAAGCAAGAGTAAAAGCTGCGGAAGGTGAGGCAGAGGCGATAATGAAGATCAACGAAGCTGAGGCAGGTGCAATAAAACTTTTAAAAGAGGCAAATGCGGATAAATCAGTACTTACTCTAAAGAGTTTTGATGCTTTAGAAAGACTCGCTAATGGAAGTTCTACTAAGATAATAGTTCCATCTGACCTGCAAAATGTTGCAACCTTAAGTACTACTATCTCAGAGATGTTTAAAGACTCTAAATAGAGTTTTTTTCTTTTAATTCATTTTACATATTATGATAAATTTCTAATAAAATTATTATAGGTGATATAATGCTTAAAAACATTAGAAGTTTTTGTGCTGATTCAGTGTTTAGAGTTACTGTATTTGAAGATAAAGTAGATATTATAAATTATATAGAAATTGATCATTTTGACGATACTAATATTTTCATAAGATATTCAGATGGAAGATTAATTATAAAAGGCGAAATGTTAATAATTTCTAAACTTTTAGATGAGGAAGTTCTTATAACTGGAAAGGTTAAATCGGTAGAGTTTAGATGATTGAACTTTTTACAAGCAAAGTACACTTGAATATCAAAGGAAAAAATATCAACAGATTCATAAAAAAACTTAGGAGTTATAAGATAAGCGTATTAAGTATAAAGTATAAAAACAAAAATGAAGCAAGCATAATTATATATAAGAAAGATTATGAAAAATTATTAAAAATAAAAAGCATTTATGATGTCACTGAACTTGATGTGTTTGGTTTATTAAAGATTAAAAAAGTAGTTTTAAAAAATAGACACATATTGTTTTTTGTAATTCTATGTTTTATTTTTTTACTAACACTTACAAATCTCATTTTTAAAGTAGATATAATTCACTCAAATAAAGATATAAGAAATCTGTTAAATAGTGAACTTAAAAAAAATGGAATTAAAAGATTATCCTTTAAAAAGAGTTATGACAGTTTAAGTAAGATAAAGGAAAAAATACTAAATAAATATCCAGATAAAATAGAGTGGCTGGAAATTGAAGAGTTTGGAACTAAGTATATCGTAAGAGCAGAGGAAAGAAAAATTCCTAATGATAAAATTGACGATGCTCCTAGAAACATAATTGCTAAAAAGCCAGGGATGATAAAAAAGGTAATTGCCAAAAGAGGAGATATCGTTAAAGATATGGATGACTATGTGGAAAAGGGAGAATTAATAATCAGTGGTGATTTAATATTTAATAATGAAGTTAAAGGAAAGGTTAGATCGGATGGAAAAGTATATGCAGAAATATGGTATACGACTAAAACTAGTTATCCTTTAGTAATCGATAAAAAGAAATTAACAAAAAATAAAAAGAAAGTATATGCTTTAAAGTTTTTAAATAAAACTTTCGAACTATCTTTTAATAAATATAAGCATAAAAAAATAAAAGAAGAAGAAATTTTAAAAAGCGCCATATTACCGATATCACTAGTCAGACAGAGTCAAAATGAAATAGAGGTTACAAATGAGATACTTACATACGATGAAGCTTTAGAGAGGGCTAAAAGTGAGTCTATTAAAGAGATAAAAAAAGGTTTAAATAAAGATGAATATATAATTAGAAACGCCTATTTGAAAAGTCGAGAAAATAATAGTACAATAGAAGTAGAGATGTTTTTTGCAGTTTATGAAGATATAACAGATTATCAAGAAATAGGTGATTAATAGTGATAAGACAGAGTTTATTAGAGATACTTTCAGAAGTTTGGCCGAGTATACTAATAAGTAGTGTAATTATTGTAAGTATGCGAATTACTTATATTATTAAAAATAAAGAAGGTTTTGTATTATATAAAGAACTTTTATCTTTTTCTTTTGTAATGTACGTACTTTGTCTATTCTATGTCGTTACATTTCAAGATGTAGGCTGGAGCACGTCAAACTACATACCTTTTAAAGAGATGTTTAGATATAGTGTAGGAAGTAGACTATTTATAAAAAATGTTTTAGGAAATATAATAATGTTTATTCCTTATGGTTTTTTTACATCATATTATTTAGATTTAAAAAAGCCTAAATTATGTCTATTTTTAGTTTTACTAATATCAATAGCGATAGAGGGAACCCAACTTATAATTGGGAGGGTATTTGATATAGATGATATAATACTAAATATGATGGGGGGCTTTTTAGGATTTTACGTTTATAGAAGCATTGATACTATTAATCAGCACTTGCCTTTAGTTTTAAAAAAACCTATAATATATAATATAGTGATAATATTACTAATCGCACTATTTGCCCTTTACATGCTTAATATGATAGGAGTTTAATATATGAATAGATTTGAAGTATTTAATGAAACTGATGAAATAATTGATTTAGATGAAGAAAAAAAACTGATTGAATATGCACTTGAATTTGAAGGACTAAAAGACGTAGAATTTAATGTCATATTTGTAGATGAAGACACGATTAGAAAGATTAATAGGGAATATAGAGGAGTAGATAGAGTAACAGATGTTATTAGTTTTGCCCTAGAAGATAATGAAGAAATTAAATTTGACTATGGAAGAATACTTGGAGATATATACATATGCACAGAAAGAATGAAGAGTCAAGCTAAAGAATATGGTCACAGTTTAAAAAGAGAGCAGGGATTTTTAACAATCCACGGACTACTTCATCTACTTGGATATGACCATAAGACAAAGGAAGAAGAAAAGATTATGTTTGAAAAGCAGGAGTTGATTTTAGATGGCTACGGTCTCAAGAGATAAATTAAAAGTTAGAGGTTTTAAAAGATTGATAAACAGTTTTAAATACGCTATAGAAGGAATTATATATGCATTTAAATATGAGCAAAACCTATCAGTTCATCTTACCGCAATGGTTATAGTTATCATATTTGGATTTTTATTCAAAATATCTACCGCTGAATGGTTAGTTTTATTTCTAATAATTGGCCTCGTTATCGCAACAGAACTAATTAATACATCAATTGAAGCGACTATTGATTTAATAACAGATAAGACTCATCCACTTGCTAAAATAGCTAAAGATACAGCAGCTGGAGCAGTTTTGATATTTGGTATGACATCTATTATAATAGGACTAATTATATTCGTTCCTAAAATAATGGAGGTTTTAAATTGAAAAGTGGTTTTGTAAGTTTTGTTGGAAGACCTAATGTTGGCAAATCTACACTGATTAATAGACTTGTAGGTATAAAGCTTTCGATAATATCAGATAAAGCACATACTACGAGAAATGTCATTAAAGGTATTTACAATGATGATGAAAGTCAAATTGTATTTGTAGATACACCAGGAATACATAAACCTCTAAATAAACTTGGTCAAATACTTAATAAAGGAGCCTACTATTCTATAGATGACGTTGATATAGTTTGTTTTATAATAGATGCTAAAAAGAAAATTGGAAGAGGAGATAGATTTATCTTAGAAAAGTTAAACAGTATTAAAAAGCCTGTAATACTAATAATTAATAAGATTGATGGTCTATCAAATGAGGATATATTTTTAAAGATTAATGAATATAAAGATGAATATAATTTTAAAGAGATAGTACCTATATCAGCTTTAAAGGGTAATAACACTAGCGAGTTAATTAAGGTTATAAAAAACTATTTACCAGATAGTTCTAAATACTTTGGAGAGGACATGTATACAAATAAGAGTTTAAAATTTATGGTAAGTGAAATAGTAAGAGAAAAAATATTAAATTTAACTAAAGAGGAGGTCCCTCATTCTACAACTTGTATAACTGAGAAAATGGTGAAAGATAAAGATAAATACATCATAAATGTTGATATAATAGTAGATAGAGATTCAATTAAAAGAATAATCATTGGCAAAAATGGGAATATGATAAAAAAGATAGGCATACTTGCAAGAGAGGATATAGAGAAACTTTTAGATAGTAAAGTATATCTAGATTTATATGTTAAAACCGTTAAAAAGTGGGAAGATAAAGAGAGTTATTTAAAAGATTTAGAGTTTACTGATTTTATGGAATAACTCTCTTATTATGGAGTGATTTATGAAAAATATATTGAAAATTATAACTATATTTTTATTATTTTTTACATTAAATGTTAAAGCATTAGAATTTGATATTACTAGTAAAAATGCTATTTTGTATAATTTAGATAGTAATGAAGTATTATATGAAAAACTGTCTGATGAAAAAGTCCAAATAGCTTCTTTAACAAAACTCATGACAGCATTAATTACAGTAGAAAATGTAGATGATATTAATAGACAAATAATAATTACTTCTGAAGATTTAAGAGGACTTACTGAGAATAATCTAGTAACTGCAGGCTTTACATTAGGTCAGAGTGTAACTTATAAAGATCTACTTTATGGTCTTTTACTGCCATCTGGTGCTGATGCTGCAACAGCATTATCCAGAAATGTATCAGATACATTTATAGATTTGATGAATGAGAAAGCAGTTAAACTAAAGATGAATAGTACTCATTTTTCAAATGTAATTGGTCTAGATGATGAAAACAATTATTCTACCGCTAAAGATTTATCTATTTTATATAAAGAGGTTTTAAAAAGTGACATTTTAAAAGAGATTATCACTTCCAAAGAGTATACAACGTCCGACGGAAGTTTAACTTTTAAAAGTACCATAAGTAGAAATGCGAATAAATATGGAATTGATGTTCACTACATACTAGGTGGTAAAACAGGAACAACTGATGGAGCAGGACTTTGTCTAGCGTCTATAGCAAGTGAAAATGAAGTTAATTATATGCTCATAACACTAGGCGCAATTTATGATAAAAAAGCGCCTCATCATATTGAAGATGCAAAAGTAATTTATGACTATTTTATTCAAAACTATAGCAATCAAAAAATAGTTGATAAAACTGTAAGCTATAAAACGTTAAAGACAAAATACTTAAAAGAAGATAAAATAAAATTATATCCCAAAGAAGACATAGTAAAATATCTACCAAATAATTACGATAAAAATGATGTTAAATATAAATATGATGGTGTAGAAGAAGTAGATATATTTACAAATAAAAAACTTGGAGAGTTAAAAATATACTATAAAGATGAACTCATAAATACTCAAAAAGTAAAACTAAATACAAAAATACACTTTGATTTATTTAAGTTTTTAAAGGGAAATATCATTTATATTTTAGCTATTATAACTATTTTATTTATAATTATAAAGATATTATTGAGAAAAAAATCTATTAAAAAATGATAATTAGAAAATTTAATTATCATTTTTATCTTTTATAAAAACTATTTGTATAATTCATTTTTAAGTGAATCTAAATTTTTGTTCATCAAGGTAAAGTAATCTTCATTATCATTAACTTCTTCTTCCGATAGATTTTCAAGAGTATACCAAGAAAGTGAAGTTATATTATATGTATCCATTAAACTTTTAATAGAACTATTTACTTCTTCGTTATTTTTAACATACACATATTTGATTAACCCTTTTTTAATTAACCCTTTAACTTCGGCAAGTGTTATATCAAAATTAGAATCATTCTCGTCAAGAACATATACGGTTAATCCATATTTTTCCAAATATTTAAAAACCTTATTTGATGTAATTATTGCCTTATAACTAGAGCCTTTAACCGCATCCTGATATTTCGCATCTAAACTAGAAATCTCAACTTTAAGATTTTCAAAATTTTCCTTAATTTTATTATTTAAGTAATAACTATCTATGTATTCATTTAATCCCTTTTTAATATTAGAAGCCATCATCAAAAAGTTTGAGGGATTTAACCATAGTTCTGATATATCATTTACATACTCCATGGATAAAGTGGTATCTATTATTCTTAAATCCTTATTATAGTCCCTCATTTTAGAAATGTATTTTTTCTCATTTGATAGACCATTAAAAATGAAAAGATCTGATGATGAATAATCTTTAATCTGTTTATCTGTGAGATTGTATTCATCTATATTTACACCATTTGGGTAGATACTTTTGACCTTACTGTATTTTCCGTATAATCTTTTAGTGATATAAAAGGTCGAATAATTAGTAGTATATACATTGATATTTTCCATAGTGTCCATCTTAATACATCCAGTTAAACATATAATTAAAATGAGTAGAAAACTAATTTTTTTCATGAAATTCCTCCTTAACAACCGGATCATATCCAAAAGAACCAAAGGGATTACATCTTACAATTCTCTTTATTGACATAATACCTCCTTTAAAAACCCCATATAACGTAATAGCTTCAATCGCATAATTAGAACAAGTTGGAATGTGCCTACAACTGTTATGCCAAGGACCCGGCAATTTTTGATATAACCTAATTAATTTTATTACCATTTTTTTCATAGTACATTTATTATACTAAAAATGAATAAAAAAGTAAATTAATCTTTTGAAAATGTGCTATAATGGATAGGAAAAAGAGGTGATGAACTATCAAAATATTAGATGAACTTAGAATTACTCCAAATGATTTGAATTTGTATAAACAAGCTTTTTATCACACATCTTATGCTAATGAAAATAGAAAACAAAGCTATGAGAGACTTGAATATTTAGGCGATGCAGTATTAGAATTGCTCATGAGCGAGTATTTATATAATACTTCATCTTCACAAGAAGGAGTGCTTACAAAAAAAAGAGCTCACTACGTTTGTACACTTGCAAATTATGAGTATTCAAAAAAACTAGGACTAGATAAATACATAAAACTAGGTGTTGGTGAGAAAGCATCTGGAAGCAAAAAAGCAATCATTGCCGATGTATTCGAATCTTTTTTAGGAGCACTTTATTTAGATAAAGGGTTTGATGTGGTAAAAAAGTTTTTTTACGATAATATAGTGCCACATATAGAAAATAATGAAATAGAATTTTTTGATGATTATAAATCAAAACTACAAGAATATGTACAGACAGACAAAAAAAGTTTGGAATACATCCTTATAGATGAAAGTGGGCCAGCACATAATAAAAGTTTTACTATTGAAGTTATGATTGATGGTATAGTTTATGGAAAAGGAAAAGCTGGAAGTAAAAAAAGAGCTGAACAAAAAGCAGCAAAAGATGCTTTAGAAAAAGCTATAGGAGAGGAGATAAAATAATGGGAAGAGCATATGAAGTAAGAAAGGCAAGTATTCAAAAAACAGGGGCAGCAAAAGCTAAAGTATATTCGATGTATGCAAGAGAGATATATGCGGCAGCAAAAAATGGTGGAACAGAACTTGAAGGTAATCCAACTTTAAAAAGACTTGTCGATAAGGCAAAGAAAGAGCAGGTTCCATCAGATATAATTAAAAGAGCAATAGATAAAGTAAATAGTGGAGTAGATGAAACTTATACATCATGTACTTATGAGATATTTGGACCAAACGGTTCAACGGTAATTGCTCAGTGTTTAACTGATAATGTCAACAGATCAGTAAGTAGTGTAAGAGCAGTTCTCAATAAATGTCATGTTAAAATGGGCTCTCAAGGTAGTGTAAGTTACATGTATGATCATTTGGCAATAGTGAGTTTTAAAGGTTTAACTGATGAAGAAACTTTAGATTTACTATTAGAAGAGGGTGTTGACCCAATTGATATAGAAGTTGAAAATGGAGAAACCGTTGTCTATGGAAACCCAAACGACCTATTTAAGATAAAAGAAATTATTAGTAAGAAATTACCGAAAATAGAGTTTGATATGGATGAGATAACTATGATTCCAAAAGAAAAAGTAACTTTATCTGGAGAAGATTTAGATACATTTAAAAAATTGATAGAAATGTTAGATGAAGTTGATGATGTTCAAAATGTATATCACAATGTAGAGTTATAATTATACTGAGAGATATTTTGCTTTTAACAAATTATAAACTTGAAAAGAAAGAGGGCTAGAATAAAATGTAACCTATAAAGTGGACTCTAAAAAAAAGAGAGACCCACTTTATAGGTTTTTATTATGTCTTATTGTATAATATAAGAAAGTTGGTGGTAATAATGTCTAAAATATTATTTACAGATGCTCAAGTAAAGAAAT
>JAFWHR010000009.1 GCA_017511945.1 Bacilli bacterium
ACATCAAAAATGGATTTTCCTTTCTCTTATCTCCATGATACCATAACTTCTTATAATAATCCATATTGATGTGGACTATCTCAAATATGTCATCATTTACTTTATTATGTGATTTATCATCAGATATATATAACATTCGATATAAAAATGTCATTTTCCTTTTTTTAGAATAATTTTAAGTGTAAAAAAAGTGTAAAAAAATAATGATAAAAATGATTTATCAAAAATATTACTTGTCTTTTTTTTGTTAAACTTGTATTATAAGGTAGGAGATAACGAAAAAAACTACTTAAAGTAGACATGTTATCTAAAACTTTTAGAAAGAATGGAGGAAATAACATGAGAAAAAGTGAAAGGGATAAGAGGACTTATCTAATAATAGGACTATGTGCGGTTTTAGTAGTAATGGTAGTAGGATTTGCCGCATTTAGTAGTCAGCTACAAATCAATGGTACATCAGAGATAACAAGTAATTGGGATGTTAGAATAACTAAAATTGAAAAAATAATACCATCAGGTAGTTCAGCAACTGATGTAAGTTCAGAGTGTTCAGAAAGTGGCACACCTAAACAATGTAATGATGGACTTACGGCAACAGTATCTGCTAATTTAGTATCACCAGGAGATTCTATAACTTATAGAATAGAGGTAACTAATAAAGGAAGTTTAAATGCAGTACTTAATCGTATTAATCTAAATGATCCATCAAACAACAATGTAGGATACTATATCAACAAAGATAAAAACAATCAAACTATAGAAGATACTGGATATAGATTACTTGAGACAAATGGAGTTTTAAATGCAACAGGAGATAGTTTAGATAAAGGATATGTATATCTAACTATTTATTATAAAGAATATGAAGGACAAACATCGCCAACTGGAGGAAATAAAACAGTTACAGCAACTGCGACATTTGATTTTGTTCAAACAAATAGTGATGCTGTTCCAGCAGCCGAATATAAAAATATAGGTGGCATTGATGTAGAAGTTGTAGATACAGGAGATGGACTTTATAACAACGGAGATGGAACTTATACATATAAAGGAAGTGATCCTGCCAATTATTTAAATTTTGCTGGAAGCATATGGAGAATACTTGGAATAGATTCAACAGGTATTAAAATTATAAGAGATGAGAAATTAAATACAACTATGGCATTTGATACAGCAAATGCGAGAAAAACTGCTAATAATCCTTATTGTACTGCTCCATCATATGGATGTAACGTGTGGTCAAAAGATTATACACCAGCAGGTTCATTTAATAATAAAGGATTAGTAAATGAAGATTCAAGTTTAAAAAAATATTTAAATGGTGATTATTTAACTACTACTTTAGGAAATAATCCAAATATAATAGAGGCAGCATATAATGTAGGACCACGTAATAAAGAATCATCATATACATGGACAGGAAAAGTTGCTTTACTTACTGCTCCTGAATATAATGCTGCAGGAGGTTCTTCATCATATCTTAAAAAGTCTTCTGATTGGTGGCTCTTGTCTCCGGATGCGAGCAGCACGCACAGCGTGTTCTACGTCAGTGCTGGCGGCAGCTTCAGCAGCAACTTCGCGAGCAACGGCAGCGGCGTCCGTCCTGTTCTCTATCTATCATCTAATATCACAGTTACAGGAACAGGAACAGATTCATCTAATGCATTTACTATTTCATAATAATGAATTATGCACTTTTGCGACCGTGTATAATCTAGTGTGTACTTTTTTTAAAAACATCAATAAAAAAAGGAAAATGGTATATTCACCCAATATATTAATATATAGAGGGTGATTTTTAATGGAAATATTACAAGCAGTTAACTTATCAAAGAAGTATGGTAATAAAAATAATGAATTTTATGCTTTGAAGGATATTAATTTATCTGTTAATAAAGGTGAATTTGTCATGATAACTGGTAAAAGTGGATCTGGTAAATCTACTTTGATGCACATTTTATCTGGACTTGATAATCCAACTGATGGTAGCGTTATTATATATGGTCAAAATATAGGTAAGCTTAGTGAAAATGATTTGACTATCTTTAGAAGAAAAAACATAGGATTTATATATCAATTTTACAATTTGATAGAGCAGTTAAATGTATATGAAAATATAGTACTTCCTTTAAAATTAGATGGTAAAAAAATATATGAAAATAAAATAGATGATCTTTTAAAAATGTTAGATTTACATAATCAAAAGGATAAATATCCTTCAGAACTTTCTGGAGGTCAGATGCAGAGGGTAGCTATTGGAAGGGCTTTAGTAATTAGACCAAAGATTTTATTTGCTGATGAACCTACAGGTAATTTAGATAGCGTAAATGCTTATAAAATTATGAAGTTATTGAAGTATTATAACAGAAGATATAAGCAGACAATTATAATGGTTACTCATGATAATTCTCTTTCTAAAATGGGAACTAGAAAAGTTGTTATTAAAGATGGAAAGGTTTTTACAAATGGACGTAAAAAAGTACATTATAAGAAATAGAAAGAGGAGTTTATTTACTGTTTTATCTCTCACTTTTTCAAGTATACTTCTTTTCACCACTTCTATCTTAATTTCTTCTTTTAGAGATAATTTAATTAAAAATGTTGAAAGAGAGATTGGAAGATATCACGTAATTATAAAGGGTGATATTAAAAAGGATAAGTATATATTAAATATGAAGTATAAAGATGATAGATACTTTGTCACATATAAAGATATATATAAGACTTATGAGAATACCGAAAGGATATGCAAAGGTGGATGTGATGGTATAACATATAATGATGAACTTTTGTCACTTTATGGAATAAGTAAAAATAAGAATGTTATGAAAATGTTTAAAAATATAATAATCTTTTTTACTTCAGTATTTGGAGTTATTATTTTTTTTATAATATACAGTTTATTTAAGATATCAGTTAGAAGTAGAAAAGAGGATTTATGCAGGTTAAAACTTTTAGGTTATACTAACTTTGATCTTTTTAAACTTTTTATTAAAGAATCTTTAATACTTGGAACAGTTGGAATTTTTATAGGTTTTATCATTTCTCTATGTTTAAATGGAGTTTTAATAAGTATAATTAATAATCTACTTAGTGAAATATTTATAAGTAAATTAAATATTTCTATTTATATTCCTTTTTTGTTAATACCACTTATATACATGATTATCATAGTTTTACTCTCTACTTTTTTAACTTTTAAAAATGTAAAAACATATAGTCCTATTGAACTATTTAAAAGTATTAATGATGTAGATAAAGTAGATGTAAAGTTAAAAGATAATATAATACTTTGGCTATCTTTAGTAAATTATAAAAGGTCAAAAGAAAAATACAAAAGTTTAATCATATGCATTTTTATTGCTACAGTTTCTGTAAATGTATTTTTTCTAGTTTTAAATTATGGTTTAAAAGCGGTTGATAAATATGTTATAATTCCTAAATACGATTTATATGTAAGAGTAGAAGATTATGATTTAAATAAAATTAGTAGTGATTTAAATAGTAAAAAGAGTTTAATTTTTAAATCGTGTACTGGTAAGGCTAAAATACCAAAGGAAAAATTTATAAAGGGATACAAAAATAATATAGATGTATTAATTACCAATTTAAAGGGGAATGAGATTGTAAATAGAGTAGATATAGTAGAAAGTAAGAAAAGATTTAAAAGAGAAAAATATAGTAGATTTAAAGATTTAAATGAAGTATTATTTATCTCTGATGATGAGTATAAAATAGATGGTCTTTCTTTAACTAAAAAAGTTCCCTTTGGTTTAGAAAATGAGGAAAGTGTTATTATAAATCTAGATGAAGATTTTTTTAACAGTGTGTGTAGTAGTTATACAAATAATCTTATTATAACAACTGATTATAAAAATATAGATGGCTATTTAAATAACATTATTAAAAAAGATGGGGTACCTTTATCTTATTTAAATGTAAAAAAAATGAAACAAATTACTGAAAATGTAATATTAGTTATAAAGTTATTTTTATATTTTATTGTAGTTTTAATAGTTTTAGTGATGGTTTGTCTTACTTTAAACATAACTAGTATAAGTATGCACTATAGAAAAAGGGAGTTTAAACTTTTAAACAGTCTGGGTTTTGAGAAAAGAAAGATCAATTTAAGTTTGATTATAGAAAGTTTGATCATATGTTTTAAGGGATGGATTTACGCTTTACCGTTTATATTAATAATAGATAAATTTATATATAAAACTTTAATAAAAGTGTTTTATTTAAAAAATATGATAATAGACTATAAAATATTAATATTAAGTTTGTTTATATCTTTAATGGTTATTTATATATCTATATATAAAAATAATGACTGTTAAAAGCCATTATTTATAAATTTACTACAACACCCAGGATCGTTATTTATAATTTGATTTTCCTCAGAACAAGTATACTGAGGGGTGTAAGTATGATTATAGACATGTTTATTTACAATATGTGTATGAATAGGACACACATGTTTTACTTCGTGACAAAACTGTCTTTCTACACAATTGTTAATTGCAGGCTCTACTACAGGGTCCATACAATTTGCTGGCATATTCATGCAGCAATTTTTTCTAAACATTTCTCATCCCCCTTATCTAGTTTATGATATGTGGGGGTTAAACATTTGATTAAGTCAAATGTTTAATTATTAATGATTTTATATACTTCATTTAAATCTAACAATTCTCTTTTCTCTTTATACTGAGGAACTATATGGAGATGAAAGTGTTTAACTTCCTCATATAATCCGTTATTTTGAGTTAGGGTTATGCCGTCAGCATCTAACTTTTCTTCAATTTTTAGTCCTAGTTTTTTTGCTATATTAAATATGTATATAAGAGTTTCATCATCTATGTCATATATATCTTTAAAGTGTTTTTTAGGTACTACTAATGCATGTCCATTTACTTTAGGGTTTACATCTAAAAATACTTTAACTGTGTCATCTTCATAGATTGTATAAGATTTTACTTCATTATTAATTATTTTACAAAATATATCCATTTTCATATCTCCTTTCTAAAAAATTATAGCAAATTTAAAAAAAAGAGTAAACCATGTGATTTACTATTGTGTGAATATCTGCGAATATTCTACTATAATTATTGGTAAAAAATATATATTTTATTCAAAAAAAGTGTTAAAATAATTTTGGTGATGGGAAAAATGAAAAATTTAAAAATAGATAATTTAACAGTTAAAGCTAAAGATGATGGTAAGATAATTTTAAAAGATTTTAATTTAGAGATAAAAAGTGGAGAGATTCATGCGATTATGGGACCTAATGGAACTGGTAAATCAACTTTAACTAAAGTTATAATGGGTGATACTAATTATGAGATTGTAAAGGGTAAAACAATCTATGATGGTAAAAACATAAATAAAATGAAAGTAAGTGAGAGAGCGCAGCTTGGAATATTTTTGGGAATGCAGATGCCTATGGCGATTGAAGGAGTGAGTAATGCTGACTTTTTGAGAAGTTCTCTTAGAGCAAAAGAAAAGGATAATTTTAAACTATTACCTTTTGTTAAAGAAGTAGACCGTTATATTAAAAAGTTAAAGATGGATCCTGATATGTTAAATAGATCTGTCAATGACGGTTTTTCTGGTGGTGAGAGAAAGAAAAATGAGATATTACAGATGTACGTTTTAAAACCTGATTTGATATTACTAGATGAGATTGATTCTGGACTTGATGTTGACAGTTTGAAATTAGTCGGTGAAAGCGTGATGGACTATTATGAAGATAAAAAGCCGGCGATACTTTTAGTAACTCACTATCAGAGATTACTCGACTATATAAAACCTGATTACATCCATATAATGAATGAAGGTAAAATTGTAAAAAGTGGTGATGGTTCCCTCGCATCATACATAGAAAAGCACGGTTACGAAAATGAATAGACTTATAATAGATGATGAAAAAGTATATCTAGAGGGAGATAAGAGTGTATCTTTAAAAGAGGAAACTAAATTTTTAGATGTTAAATCTTTAAGTTTGAAAGTTATAAAAGATACCGATTTAATTATAGAGTGTGACTGCAAAGATGCTAAAATAAGTATTACTGTTAATGTATTTAAAGATGTTCACCTAAATATATTTGAGATTAAAAAAGGTGGAAGATATAAAATTAGATATATATATTATTTAGATAATGATAGTAAAGTAAACTATGAAAAAATTAACGATGTACATGAAGCGGTAGAAGAGAGTATATTTAATTTAAATGGTGAGAGATCAGAGGTTATATATAATTTTAAAACTATAAGTAAATCTAAAGAAAAATACAACTTTTTAGTTTATCATAATGCAAGTAAATCTGTAAGTGACATAAAAAATAATGGAGTAAATATTGATGAAGGTAATTTAGAATTCAATGTATCTTCATTTGTTCCAAATAAAATTGTCAAGTGTAAAGTTAATCAGAGTTCGAGAATTATAAATGAGACATCTAATGAATGCGTGATTAAACCTAACCTCTTTATAGATGAAGAAGATGTAATAGCTTCCCACAGCGCGCTCATAGGAACTTTTTCATCTGATGAGATATTTTATCTAATGAGTAGGGGAATTGAAAAAAAAGAAGCTAAGAGGATGCTTTCTAAAGGATTTTTATTAAAAGGAATAACTAAATATAAAGATGAGTTTAATGAGATTATAGATAGTTATTGGGGGTGATAAATGTGAATAGAGATGATTTTAATTTATTAAGTAGTGGCATAATATATTTTGATAATGGAGCAACTACATTAAAACCTAAAGTTTTATCTGAGAGTGTATCAGATTATTACAACAACTACAGTTCAAATGCTCATAGGGGAGATTATCAGATGAGTATTAAAACTAGCACTATGTATGAAAATGTAAGAAAGTTAGTGAGTAAACTTATAAATGCTAAAAGTGAAAAACAGATAGTATTTACATCTGGAACTACTGATTCTATAAATAAGATTATATTTGGATATTTTAGATATTATTTAAAAGAAGGTGATGAGGTATTACTCACTAAAAGTGAACATGCATCAACTCTTCTTCCTTGGTTTGAACTATCTGATGAAATAGGTTTAAATATAAAATACATAGAATTAGATGAAAATCATGAAGTTACTATGGAAAGTGTTAAAAAGGCTATAAGTGATAAAACTAAGGTAATCTCACTTGCCCATATATCGAATGTTGTCGGTGATGAGAGACCGATAAAAGATATATGTAAGTATGCTCATAAAAGAGGTATTAAACTGCTTGTAGATGGAGCTCAAAGTGTTCCTCATTTAAAAGTTGATGTCCAAGATTTAGATGTAGATTTTTTAACCTTTTCTGCTCATAAGATGTGTGGACCAACTGGCGTTGGGGTATTGTATGTTAAAGAAGATATTATGGAAGACGTAAGACCGATAATATTTGGTGGGGGAATGAATGCTGATTTTAGTACTGATAAGACTAGAATATATAAATCAATGCCAGATAAGTTAGAGGCAGGAACTCCTAACATAGCTGGGGTTATAGGTTTTGGTGAGGTTATTAAGTATTTAAATAAAATTGGATTTGATGAGATACATGATTATGAGATTAAACTTAAAAAGTATTTAATTAAAAGATTAAGGGAAATAGATCAAATTAAAGTGTACAATGAAAATAGTAATTCGGGTATAGTAACTATCAATTATGATGGCATATTTCCTCAAGATCTATCTATATATTTGGATAAATATGGTATATGTACAAGGGCTGGAAGTCACTGCGCGAAAATATTAAAAGATGAGATTAATATCAAAAACACTTGTAGGATTAGTCTATATTTTTATAATACTAAAGAAGAGATTGATAGACTTATATTTTTACTTAAAAATCCAAAAATTAAAGAAGAGATAATTTAACTTTATATTTAATTATAATGAGGAGTTTATTTTTTACATTTATTAGTATATAATCTATTTAAGAGGTGTTTTTTATGCAAAGATGCGTTCTTATTTGTAATCCGAATAGTGGAAAGAATGACAAAAAGTATTTAACCCGAGAGTTTAAAAAGATTTTAAGTGAAAGAGGATACAGTACTACTGTAATTTTTACTAAATATTCAGGTCATGCGAGAGGTATAATAAAATCACTTGAGAATATAGATTTAGTAATTTCACTTGGTGGAGATGGAACTTTTAATGAGATTGTAAGTGGTAATTTAAAAAGAAAAGAAAAACTTCTACTTTCTCATATACCTCTTGGAACTACAAATGATATAGGTGCGATGTTTGGAATGGGCAAAGATCCTATAGAAAATTTGAAGATGGTTTTAGATGGGGTAGTTAAACAGGTCGATATATGTAAGTTTAATGATTCATATTTTGTATATGTAGCAGGACTTGGTAAGTTTGTAAATATCGCATATGATACACCTAGAGAGATGAAAGAAAAATACGGTTATTTTGCCTATCTTATGAATGCGATTAAATCTTTTAACAGTAAGACTAAACTATTTGAAGTTGAGTTTGATAGTAATGGAGAAGTATACCGAGGTTTATACTCATTTATGCTTATATGTAATGCATCTAGAATGGGTGGGATTGACGTTTTTGACGATGTAAAATTAGATGATGGGAAGTTTGAGGTTCTTTTATCTAATATAACTAGAAAAAAAGATATCGTTAAAAGTTTACTTATGATTAAAACGTCAGATATCACTAAAGTACCTGGATTTTACTATTTTAAAACTGACAGTTTAAAGGTAAAATTATATAAAAAACCAGATAAACATTGGTGCCTAGATGGTGAGGAATTAATCGATAATTCTTTAGAATACAATATTAAAATTGTTAAGGATTTAAAGATGTTAATTCCAAATAAAAATATCGATAAAGTATTCGTAAATAATGACTTATAATCATTATTTTTTTGATATTTAAAGTTTGATTTTTACATAGATTTTTGATATAATCTTTTTGGCTTTTAAAACGAAGAAAGGAGTAAAAATGAGTAAAATTAAAATATTTAGTCTAGGTGGACTTAATGAAAACGGAAAAAATATGTATGTTATAGAAGTAGATAAAGACATATTTGTATTTGATGCAGGACTTAAGTACGCTGATGATAAAATGCTTGGAGTGGACTATATAATTCCAAGCTATGATTATATTAAAGATAATATTAAAAGAGTAAAGGGAATATTTATTACACACGGTCACGATAATCAGATGGGAGCACTTACAGAAATTGTCAAGGAACTACCCGAGATAAAGATATATGCATCTGCCTTTACAATAGAGGTTATTAAAGATGAGTTTTTATCTGAAAATTTGAGTATTAAAAATTTAAATGTTATTAAACCTCATAAAAAAGTAAGTTTTGGAAATAATAGTATTTTTCCTATTTCACTTACACACACTGTTCCAGATGCGGTGGGTTATGTATTATATACTCCAGATGGGGCGATATTTTATACGGGAAACTTTATATTTGATTCAAGTATGCTTGGTGCATATAAAACGGATATTGGAAAACTTGCATATGTTGGTAAACAAGGAGTACTTTGCCTTTTAAGTGAGTCGGTTTATGCATATAGAAAAGGTTATACATCACCATATCACCGAACAGGTGATATAACTAGTGAGATAATTAATAAAAATGAGGGTAGAATTCTTTATAATGTTTATCAAACTCAGCTTTATAGAATACAGGAATTGTTTAACGTTCTTAAAGATACTAAGAGAAATGTTGTCATTTTAGGAAAGAGACTTGAGACGGTCATTTTAAAAGCTATCGATATGAAATATGTCGATTTTGATAAGAAAAAAATCAAAACTATTTCACATGTAAATGACAAAAACATCGTCGTAATAATATCTGATGAGAGAGAAAAACCTTTTTCTAATTTAAAGAGAATTGTCAGAGGATATGACAAATTTATCAAGATAGATGAAAATGATACTGTCGTATTCGCATCTCCAATAGATGATGGAATGGAAAGAACGGCGACTAAAATATTTGATATACTCTCTAAAGTAGGAGCAAATATAATTGAACTATCTAAGAAAAAGTATCTATCATATCATGCATCATCTGAAGATTTGATGCTTATGATTAATCTTATGAATCCAAAGTATTATATGCCGGTAATAGGTGAGTATAGACACATGGTAGAGAATAAAAATGTAGCTAAACTTGCCGGTATGAATGATGAGAATATAATTTTGAAATTGAATGGACAGATCGCTTATTTTGAAAATGGTAAGTTAATCGACAATGGTAAAAAGATTCCAGTAGACGACATCTTAATAGATGGTCTTTCTGCTGGTGACGTCGGAGAACTCGTAATTAAAGATAGGGAGATTTTGAGTGATAATGGTATAGTTGTAATTACGGCAACTATAGATAAAGGAACTAAAGAAGTTTTATCAGGTCCTGAAGTTCTCACTAGAGGTTTTATATATGTAAAAGATAATATTGATATCATTAAAGAGGTTAAGAAAATATCTATGAATGTCATTAAAGAACATACTAAAGGAAGTTATGTGGACTTTTCTAAAGTTAAATATGGCATTAGGGATAAGGTAGGTAAATACTTATACGATGAGACTGAGTGTAAACCTATGATTTTAATTGTAATCGGAGAGGCTTAAGATAAGTCTCTTTTTATTGAAAGAAGTTTTAAAATGTGTTATTATCTTTATTGTGAAAAGGAGTAGTTGTTATGTTAATTCCAGAAAAAGAAAAGGCGAAGGTTAGAACTAAAAATAAAGTAAAGACTGTTACGTATAAAATAGATGATAAATATAAGAGTATTGGTAAAAATAAGAGTTATTTCATTAAAACTTATGGTTGTCAGATGAATGTTCACGATACAGAAAATATTAAGGCGATTCTAGAACAGATGAATTTTAGAGAGTCTGATGATATGGAAAAGGCTGATTTAATTTTATTAAACACTTGTGCGATTAGGGAAAACGCCCATAATAAAGTGTTTGGTATGCTAGGTAGAATTAAACATATGAAAGAAAAAAGGCCTAATATCATTGCTGGAATATGTGGATGTATGGCTCAAGAAGAGGGAGTAGTAGATGAGATATTAAATAAATATAAATGGCTCGATATAGTATTCGGTACTCACAACATTCATGAACTTCCAATGATTTTAGATGAGAATATTAAAAATAAATCTTTAGAAGTTAGAGTTTACAGCTGTGAGGGTGATATAGTAGAAGATATTCCTGTTAAAAGAGATAGTAAGTATAAGGCGTGGGTAAATATAATGTATGGCTGTGATAAGTTTTGTACATACTGCATCGTTCCATATACTAGAGGTAAACAGAGAAGTAGAAATCCTAAGGATATTATTAGAGAGGTAGAGAAGTTAAAGGAAGCTGGTTATAGAGAAGTAACTTTACTCGGTCAAAATGTAAATGCTTATGGTAAAGATTTAGAAATTGATTACGATATGAGCGATTTACTTAGGGATGTTGCAAACACTAAAATTGATAGAATTAGATTTGTAACATCTCATCCATGGGATTTTACTGATTCAATGATCGACGTAATTTCAAAATATAATAATATTATGCCTTATATTCATCTTCCACTTCAGTCTGGTTCTAATAAGATACTTAAACTTATGGGAAGAAGATATACTAAAGAGTCTTATTTAGAGTTATTTGATAAGATAAAGAACAAGATTAAAAATGTATCAATTACAACGGATATAATTGTAGGTTTTCCTTGTGAGAGTGAAGAAGACTTTAATGAGACACTTGATGTAGTTAAAAAGTGTAAATACGACTCTGCATTTACCTTTATATTTTCTCCAAGAGAAGGAACTCCAGCAGCTAAGATGAAAGATGACATTTCATCTAAAGAGAAAGAGGATAGACTTCAAAGATTAAATGAACTTGTAAATGATTATGCTTTAGAAGCTAATAAAAAGTATTTGGGTAAAAGAGTTAAGGTACTTCTTGAAGGTGAAAGCACTAAGGATAAGAATTATCTAATGGGTTATACTGATACTATGAAACTTGTAAATGTAAAGGCTTCTAAAGATATGATTGGAAATATAGTAGACGTAAAGATAACTGAAGTTCACACATGGAGTTTAGACGGTGAAATGTAAAAAACGTTCCTTATGAACGCTTATCTAAATAATTGTCATCGACATTTTCATCTATCTCTTTTAATGTTTCATCAATTTTATCATCGTCGATGATTTCATCCCAAGGTTCTTCATCATCTTCGACGGCAATTTTCATCTTTGTCTCTCCGACTATTTCAACACCTAGTTCTTTTTCTATATTGAAAGTAATTTTGTTTTTGTCAATTTTAACTTCTGAGCAAGATGGTTGTTTTAAACTTCTCACGATTATATCAGTATCACCAGTTAAATCGGCATTATCTCTAATTTTAACATTAAATAGATTGTTGTATTCTATTTTTTTGTTTATTACGGTAGTTTTACTATCGTTTTCATATGAATACCAAATGTTAATATCAAAAGAACCATCAACTCCGATTTTATCTCCAGTTTTATATCCTTTAAATTTATGATTAATCACCCAGCACCCTAAAACAGTATCAGGATTGTTTTCAGCTTCTACGTAATATGAATCTTTAAAGTATTTCTTTCCTTTTCCGATTACTGCTTTAGTAACTATTTCTTTAAATGATGCCATCATCATCACCCCTCTACATTAAGATATGCGCCTTTGTAAAAAAAGTATACAAAAAAAGTGGCTTAAGCCACATATTTTAAGAATTTATTTAAATTTGGATTTGTGTACATTTTGGTGTAGATTGTGAACTTTTCAATATCACTCATCTCGTTTATGTCTTTTGCTTCATCTACATTTACTTTTCCAAAACTTGCTGCTTTTTTATTGGTTATCGTCATGTTTATGTGATTTGGTTTTTTTACTCCATCAGTGTCAATTTCATAATTTAAATTAAATGTGTATTTGTCTTTTTCGTTTTTAATATCTACATTTCCTTCTATCTTTTTTTCATTATAATCTACTGTGAATTTTGATGTATCTTGGACATAGGACATGTAAATCTTACTTCCTTTGATTTCTCCTTTGATGAATTTATTAGTCTTTCTATCTGTGTAAAGGATTATTTCTAATGTTTCATTTTCCTTGAGAAATTCTTTTAGTTTAGTTAATAATTTATCTAATTTTTCTTTTACTTCTTCACTTTTCATATTTGATATATTTGAAACTGAAGATATAAATTCATCATCTGCTTTTAAAGTATTTATAAATGTTTTAGAAACTCTCTCATAGTTTTTTGAATCTATTATAAGTTTACTTTCATATACGTCAATTGAACTAGTACCGGTATCGTAATTTGTCTTTCTTCCACTTATCTTTTCACTAGTTGTCACTTTATCGACTGCCTGATTTAAATCATTTAGAATTATCTTTAGGTCTTTTAGGCTAAACATTTTGTAGCTATCATTTAGTTTAATGTAGTTTTCATATATGTCTTTAGAGTATATGTACGTACTTTTTCCATCGTTGTATATATCCATGTCTATGAAGTTATCTTTATTACTTTTAACTTTTACTTTAGATAGGCTATTAGCCTTATCGATGGAGTAGGTGGCATCTATATCTATAGTTCCCATATCTTCGAACATTTCACTTCCACTTAAGGAAATGTCAGCTTTAACACGTCCTTTAGAAATGTCATAACTGTCATCGCTGATGTTTTTAGATATACCATTAAAAAAGTTATCTACAGTCATGGTAAATATTGTCTGTGGGTTACTATTTAAAAACATGTATCCAAATGTAATAGATATTACTACTATTAAAAAAATAGCGGCAATCCAAGGCAGTTTAGATATTTTTTCCTTTGTCGTATTTTGAATTATGTCTTCGTATTTTATTGCTCTCGTATCTTGAAATGGTGCATCTTCATCTAAAAGAGTATCTTCTAGTATTTCATTTGTATTATCTTCTATTTTCTTTTCAAATTTTTTTTTGTCCATAATATACACTTCCTAAAGATAACTATAACAGATTATTTAAAAATATTCAACATGTATTTGTCAACCTAAAATGGTTGACAGGCATATAATTATATGATATATTAATATGCGAAACGGAGGGATTAAATTGGCAGTAAAATTGAGACTTATGAGAATGGGTGCGAAGAAAAAGCCATTCTACAGAATAGTTGCAGCTGATTCTAGAACTAAAAGAGATGGTAAATATATCGAACTAATCGGTACATATAATCCAGTTAAAGAACCTGCTGAAATTATAATTAAAGAAGACGTAGCCTTAAAATGGTTAAGCGAAGGTGCTGTGCCAACTGATACAGTTAAAAGTTTATTTAAAACTCAAGGTATTAATGAAAAATTTCACTTATCTAAAAAAGAGAGTAAATAATGGATTTAAGCAGTTTAGTAGAGTTTTTAGTTAAAAGTGTAGTAAGTAATCCAGATGATGTTTCTGTTAAACAATTAGATGATGAAAAACTTATTACAATAGAGGTATTAGTTAATTCTGATGACATGGGAAAAGTTATCGGAAAACATGGCGTAATAGTTAAATCTATTAGAACTATTGTCCAGGCAAGTAGTCTTTTAAATGGTGAGAGAAAAGTTAGAGTTAACATAGATTCTTATTAAGAGTTTATGTTTTTTTCTTTACTATTTTTTTAAGCTATGGTATTCTAATTATGGTGATAGATAATGAAAAAAGGATTTACTTTAATTGAACTTTTGGCTGTAATTGTAATTTTAGGTTTGATCGCACTTATTACTGTCCCGATAGTTTTAGATAGTTTAAACTCTACTAAAAGTGAACTTTCTAAAGAGCAGGTAAGACAAATTGAAGCGGCGGCTAGAATTTGGGGAACTAAAAATTTAAATGATGATAGTATAGAGAAATCTATAACTATTAGATTTTTGATAGATAATAATCTACTTGAAGATAAGGACTACAAGAATATCGATTTAAATTCATCTTCTTTTGAAAATGCGGGCGTATGTATATATTATAACAATAATCAGTTTGTCTATACATATAAGAAAAATGTGGGAGAGTGTTAAACTCTTTTTTTGTTATATATTTCTTTTTTTGACATATTTTTTATTAGGTGATAGTTTGAAGAAAGTAGTGTTTATTATACTTATAAGTTTTTTATTTATTTTTAATGCTAAAGCTGAAGAGGTGCATCTTGCTGAAAATGCTAAATCGGCAATTGTAATAGAGGCGTCAACTGGCGAAGTTTTATATGAGAAAAATGCGGATGAAAAATTAGTTCCTGCCAGCATGACAAAGATGATGAGCATGCTTTTAATAATTGAAGCAATTGAAAATAATGTACTTAAATGGGATCAGATTATAACTGTATCAGAGCACGCTTCATCGATGGGTGGTAGTCAAATATTACTTGAAACTGGTGAGAAGATGAGTGTTAAAGATCTATTTAAAGGTGTTGCTATTGCATCTGGTAATGATGCAGTTGTAGCTTTAGCTGAAGCTTGCTATGGTTCTGAAGGTAATTTTGTAAATCAGATGAATAAGAAAGCTAGAGAGTTAAATCTTAAAAACACTAATTTTAAAAATCCTCATGGGCTTGATACAGCTGATCATTATTCTTCTGCTAGGGATATGAGTTTAATAGCTAAAGAACTATCTAAACATGAAAAGATATTTGAATTTACATCAATTTATGAGGATTATTTAAGAAAGGATACCGATAGAAAGATATGGCTTGTAAATACTAATAAACTGGTGAGATTTTACGATGGAGTTGACGGACTTAAAACGGGATTTACAAATGGTGCAGGTTACTGTATAACAGCTACAGCTAAAAAAGGTGGAATGAGAATAATATCTGTCGTAATGGGGGAACCTACAAGTAAGATGAGAAATAAAGAAATATCTGAGATGTTTGACTATTCTTTTGCTCAGTATGAGGTTAAGAATTTACTTCAAAATAAATATTTGGGTAAATATAGGGTAGATAGTGGTAAAGATGAATATGCTAGGGTAGTTCCAAAAGAAGAAGTTACTGTTTTAAAGAAAAAAGGTGAGAAGGATTCTAAACTAAAATATGATATGGATATTCAAAACTTAAAAGCACCTTTAAAAAAAGGTGATAAGGTTGGAATATTAAATTTAAAAGAGGATGATAAGATTGTGAGAAAAATTGATCTTACAGTTGATAAAGATGTATCTCAAATTAATTTTTTTGAACTTTATCTTAGAAACATGAAAGATATGATTATAGGTAATTTAAATGTTAATTAGAAATAGTTGTTATAAAAAATATTTATGTAGGCAAATATAAAATTTTTTAACTTTATATATTGTTGTAAACTATATACATAGATATTTAATATATGAATAAACTATCTTCCTTTTTTTTCTTGATTATTTATCAGTTTAAATGTTACAATAATTGTAAATATTGGAGGAATGTCTATGGAAGATTTGACAGTTAAAGAGGCATTGGAAAAATATCCATATTTGAAAGAATTTCAAGAAAATACTATTTTTACTACTAAAAGTGATATTGAATATATTAAAAGCGGTGAAAAAATTCTTATTGATGGTACTTTTATTTATAAAGAATTTTTAAGAAGGATATTTACAGATGATAAGTATTATGATTATGCCTATAGATATTTAAAAGGGAATATAGATAGTTTTTCTTTGGGATATATTGCTTACGGTGATATTGTTGATCAAATAAGATACAGTAAAAGGCAAATTATACAAGGACTTTCTATAGTTTTATTAAGGGATGAAGAACAGTTAAATAGCGAATGTTTTGATAAATATGAGAATTTAAAGAAAGAGGCTTCATATAAAAGTCTTTTGGAAAAATATAAAAATTTTAAATACGATATTAATATTGATAGTGAAGAATATTCTTTTAATGCATGTGATTTGATAAGGTTTATTTCTCTTAAAGATGATGATTTTGAAAGAGCTTGCAAATCGAGTAAGATTAATGGAGTTAAAAAAGAACATTTTATATATGGCGCATTAAGTTTTTTTAAAGAAAATAATATAATTGATGAATATTTACTATCAAGATCTACTCTTAGACATTATGATGATATTATTTCAAATAAAAAAGTAGATATAGAAACTATTAATCAGTATTTGAAAACTGAAGATGCTTATGTTGATAAAGTTATTTTAAATAAAGATTTAAGAGATTCAATTTTAAATGGAATGCCTGATGATTTAAGTGATTTAGAAAAAGCGATTTACATCTATATTAAGATGTGCAAGTTACTTAGATATGATGAAGAGTATTACGCAGTTAATCAAAAAGGAGTGGCTACTTTTAAACATAAAGATATAAATTATGTATCTAATGTTACTCCTTTAAATAATGAAGTAGTATGTTTTGAATTTAATTTGATTTATTCAAAAATGTTAGATGAGATTGGAATAAAGTTTAAAACTGATTATAAAAATATGACTGGAGATGCTTATGGACTTAGTCATGCTAATTTGACATTTAGGTGTGATAAGTTTTTAATTAAGGCTGACTCAGTAACTTCAATTTTAAATAGTGATATGACGCTTGCTAAGTTAAATAAACCTTTAAGAGGTTTAGAGTGTATTAATAAAAATAATTTAACTCAAAATGAATTTGAAAATAGTTTAAATAAAGTATATGAAATGATTAGTGAAAAAGAAAAGCAGATAGATGATGTAGATGCGGATTACGAGAAGACAGTTTTTATGTTAATTGACGAATATTCTAAACTCACTGATAATGTTAAGGAAGTTCCACTTGAGGAGAAAATGACAATTTTAATCGAAAAAGTTAATTCTACAAATCTTTCTGGAATGGATTTGATATCATATCTTTTAAGGTTAAAAAAAATACTATTTAATAGATTCCAAAGACAGAATAATGTAAATATTACTATTGTAAGGAATAATGAAACTCAAGATGATGGTACTATTTCTACGGCGACTATAATAGTTTTGAACCCAACTGGTTTTGAAGATAAGAGTAACACATATTACTTTTTCGTGCCAGGTGAGGGGCTTATATCTACTACAAAAGGTGAGATACAGTCTCGATTTGATGATGGAATGCTTCAGTATATAAGTGAAGATGGGCCTTTAATTCCTGGTATTACAGTAGGGAGGGTAAAATGATAGATAAGTTAAAGGAAATGAATAATAAGTTAATTTTAATAAATAAAGATGATGAGATAGAGTTAAGAAAGCAACATTTAATAAGAGAAATTTTAAATAAAAAAGATGTTTTTTTGAATATTAAAATTGAATATGCATATTCTATTTTGAGAGATTTAAAAATTGAAGAGGAGAATATAGAAAAAGTATATTTAAAACTTATAGATGGGTGAATTTGCAAGTTATCATGTAGTGTGTTATTATATACCTACTTTTTGAAAGGAGATATGTATGAAAGATAAAATAATTTACAAAGATGGTTATTTAAATGAAGCTTGCAAAAGACATTATAGAGATGAATTTGATGAGTCATGTAGTGAACTTAGATTTTTAAGAGGGCTAAGAGATGAGTATTTATCACATGAAGAGGTTGAGCATTACTACGAAATATCACCTTTGATGATAGAGACAATAAATAATAGTTCTAATCCTGATGAATTATATGAAACTATCTACAATTCTATAGTTATGGAATGCGCTATAGCACTAGCTTATGGTGCTAGAGAGTATGGAACCAAAAAGTTTAGAGAAGTTACGGCAGTTTTAGAAGAAGAATATTTAAAACCTGCTGAAGACAAACATGTAAAAGTATTAAGTAGATTATAATTTTTTAAAATTATGATATAATTAATTTAAGAGGTAAGAAAATGAAGAAAGTTTTGTATTTGCTTTTTGTCGGAGTTGTCATTGTTAGTTTAACAGGATGCGGTGAGAAAAATAGCAAATCTAATGTTCAGAAAGATACAGGTAGTAGTTCACAAAGTAGTTCTCAGGTAGATACTAATACTTCAGGTAATATCGATTTACAAAAGGCTAAAGAGATTGCTCTTTCGGATGCAGGCTTTAGTGAAAATGATGTAACAGATTTATCTTATGAAAAAGATGATGACGAAGATAAATATGATGTCAGTTTTAAAAATGGTGGCAAAGAATACGACTATGATATCAGTTTATCTGGAGATATTTTAAATAAGAGTGTAGAAAATGACGATTAATTAGCGTCATTTTTTTTGGCAATTTTTTCTATTAAAATTTTATTTACAAATACATTTGTTCGTGATAAAATTTAAATGGTGATTTGATTTGAAAAAGATTTATATGTGCATTGATTTAAAGAGTTTTTATGCATCGGTTGAGTGTGCAGAGAGAAACTTAGATCCACTAAATACTAATCTAGTTGTCGCAGATTCTTCTAGAACCGATAAGACGATATGTCTTGCGGTAAGTCCTTCTTTAAAATCGTTTGGTCTATCTGGAAGATCTAGACTTTATGAGGTAAAAAGTAAAATTAGTAAACTTAATAGGAAAAGAAGATCATCTATAAAATCTTACAATTATTTAGATTTAAAAAATAGTAATATAAAAATAGATTTTTTAATTGCCAAACCTAGAATGAAATTATACATGAAATACAGTACTGACATTTATAAAATATATTTGAAATATTTATCATCTGACGATATATTTGTCTATTCTATAGATGAGGTGTTTTGTGATATTACTAATTATTTAAAGTACTATAATATGACTATTAGAGAACTTGTCACTATGATAATTACTGACGTTTATAAAACTACTGGTATAACGGCTACAGCTGGCATTGGAACTAATCTATATTTAGCTAAGGTTTCCATGGATATAGTTGCTAAAAAGGTAGATGCCGATGAAAATGGAGTTAGAATTGCTTTTTTAGATGAGCATAAATATAGAAAGTATTTGTGGGATTATAAACCTATTACAGATTTTTGGAGGGTAGGGAAAGGCTATAGTAAGAGACTTGCTAAGTTAGGTATTTATACTATGGGTGATATTGCTTTAAAGTCAGTTTTAGATGAAGATGTTTTATATAAATCATTTGGTATTAATGCAGAACTTTTAATTGATCACGCTTGGGGTTATGAACCTTGCACTATTAGAGATATTAAACTATACTCTCCTAAGTCAAATAGTATATCTTCATCACAAGTATTAACTTCTCCATATGAAGTATCTAAGGCTAGAATAGTTTTAAAGGAGATGGTAGAATCTCTATCTTTAGATTTGGTATATAAAAATTTAGTATCTGATACTTTTACTATTACTGTTGGATATGACATTTCATCTTTAAATAAATCTTCTGATAAGGTTAAAGATCACTATGGAAGATATGTTCCAAAACCTACTCATGGAACAGTTAGAACTTTTAAAAAAACTTCATCTAACAAACTTATTTTAGAAAAATTTATAGAGTTTTATGACAGTAATGTTAAAAGTAATTTACTTGTTAGAAGGATAAATATATCTGCTCATAAACTGTGTTTAGATTCTAATGAAAAAGTATATAAACAGTTAGACATATTTAACTTTGAGTATTTAGATAAAAGTATTAATAGAAAATTAGAAGAAGAAAAGTTAGATAAAAAGATAGGAAAAACTATAATAAATATTAAAAATAAATATGGTAAAAATTCTATAGTTAAGGCTATGGATTTAGAAGAGGGAGCAACTACTATTAGTAGAAATAAAATGGTAGGGGGTCATATGGGATGAAATATGAAAGTATTATTAATATGCCTCATCATGTATCTTATAAGCGTTCTAGGATGAGCATATATGAGAGATCTGCTCAGTTCGCACCTTTTGCGGCTTTAACGGGATACTCAGATTTAGTATGTGAAGTTTCAAGAAAAGTAGAGTCTAAAAAAATTATTTCTGAAGATAAAAAAGAAGAGATAAATAGTAAACTAAAAAATATTATAGATAGGGATATAGAGGTTATTTACTTTGTCAAAGATAAATATAAAAATGGGGGCATGTATATAGATAAAAAAGGTACTGTTAAAAAAATAGATTTGTATTTAAGAAAAATTATACTATATGATAAAACTGAGGTGCCGATTGATGACATTTTTGAGTTAAATTACCATTAAAAAAGGACTATAATGAAATTGTTCTATTTCACTACAGTCCCTTTCTTTTTTAAGTTCCTCTTATGGTGGGAATCACCAGCTTTTTTTATCGCACATTTGTAATGCAATAATAATATATTAAAAAACCATTAAAAAGTCAAATAGTATATCACTAATATTATATGTAATTAATTACAAAGTACTCATAATTAATAAAATCTTTAACTTAAATAAAATATATTTTTGAATTTTCCGTCATCTTTATCAAATTCTTTTATAATATTTATAAAAAAATGTCATTATTAATATAGTACATTTTTGTAATAATTGAAGGAAAAAAGTTTAAATTATTTATAATGTTAAGCAAATTTTTATCAACACCTTTTACTTAATTCTTATCTAATTAAAAAAACTATTTGATGTTTAAATGATTATATATAATGCTTAAAAAAACAATTAGACATAAATTGTGCTCATTTAGACAACATTTAAGCAATAGCAAGCATAATAATTTACTATATATGTATAGGAGTAGTATATGAAAAGAAGTGTGTTTATTATTTTGTTTATTGTATTTTTTCCTTTAAATGTAAGAGCAAATATAATGTGTAATGATGGTACTATTAGCCCAAGTTGTACGAGTTGTCACCAAGGATGCTGCTCTCATCATAGAGGATGTGCATCAGGAGGTAGTTCATCTAGGTCAAATAGATCTTATGTTACACCATCTTATATATATGGTTGTATGGATTCTAATTCTATAAATTATAATGCATCTGCCAATAGAGATGATGGAAGCTGTATAGCTAAAAAATATGGCTGTATGGATTTAAACGCAGTAAATTATGATTCTCTAGCAAATGTAGAAGACAATTCTTGTAAATATAAAAAGGAAATAAAAGAAACAGAAGTTATTAAATTTAAAACTGAATATAAAAAAACAGATAAGTTATATGAGGGTGAAGAGAAGACAGAAATAGAAGGAAAGAATGGTACTAAAGAATTAACTTATGAAATTATAGTTGATAAAAATGATGTTGAAATTGAAAGAACTAAACTAAGTGAACAAATTATGGAAAATCCCACCAATAAAGTAGTTATGAAAGGTACTAAACCATCTTCAGACATGACAATTCCAGTTTTAGGTGTATATTCCGTGGCTGCTGGTGGAGCAGCGGTATATGCTGTTAACAAAAATAAGCGTAAAGGATTATAAAAATTTGTATATTAAGTTTTTTGCAAACATTTCATATTAATGATAAAATTAATATGAAAAGAGGTATTTTATGTTTATACTAAAGTTTAAGAGAATTTATATGATTTTTAAAAGAACGGGTGCGATTAAGATATTTTTTGGTTTTGTTTTATTTATATTGCTATCTTCTTTTTTACTACTTTTGTTTGAGGATAATGTTAAAACTTATGGTGATGCTTTGTGGTACTGTTTTATATCTTCAACAACTATTGGTTTTGGTGATATCTATGCGGTGACTACTATAGGAAGGATAATAACTGTTGTACTTTCTATTTATGGAATAATAGTTACAGCTATGATGACAGGGGTTATAGTTAGTTATTATAATGAATATTTAGAAATTAAGAAAAGTGAAACTATATCTAAGTTTTTAGATAAGTTGGAAGCCTTACCTAATCTTTCTAAAAAAGAGTTAGAAGATTTATCTGGTAAAATAAAAGAGTTTAATAGAAATTGAACTTTTTTTATTGTGTAACTTTGAAAATTTTTAATTGATTTATACTTAATAGTATGTTAAAATTAGTAGGAGGATTTAGGTAGGTAGGAAGCCTTTTTAAGGAGTAGTAGTATGAATGATGAATTAGTAATTATATCAAAAAGTAATAGTAAATTTTTAACTATAAAAATGCATGTATATTTGTTTGTTAAAAGGGTATTTGATATGTTGATGGCATTACTAGGATGTGTATGTTTAATTCCCTTAACGATTATTATTAAGATATGTAGTTTAGTTACTAAAGATTTTGCATCAATCTTTTATAAACAGAAGAGAATCGGTAAAAATGGGAAATACATATATATTTACAAATTTAGAACAATGGTTCCAAATGCTGAGGAGGAACTAAAAAAATTACTTAAAAAGCCTAAGTATAAAAAACAGTGGAAGAAAAATCAAAAGTTAGATAGTGATCCACGAATAACTAAGATAGGTAGTTTTTTAAGAAAGACATCTTTGGATGAAGTCCCACAATTTATAAATGTATTAAAAGGTGATATGTCTATGATTGGACCTAGACCTCTTGTTGAAGGTGAGTTAGATGCTCATAATGGGAATCATGAATTATATGAATCTGTGAGACCTGGTATTACAGGATGGTGGGCTGCGTGTTCTAGATCAAACTGTGAATCATATGATGAAAGACTCGAACTTGAATATTACTATATAAGAAATAAGGGTTTTAAAATAGATATTAAATGCATATTTAAAACTATTAAGGTAGTTTTAAAAAGAGATGGTGCGAAGTAGGTGTCTGATTACATGAATTACAAAAAAAATAAAATTTCAATAATAACACCAGTTTATAATTGTGAAAATTTTATAGAACAAACTATTAAAACAGTTTTAAATCAAACTTATACAAATTGGGAAATGTTACTTGTTGATGATTGTTCTCCTGATAGTTCAGCAGAAATAATAAAAAAATATTCAAAAAAAGATAAAAGAATTAAATATTTTAAATTAGAAGAAAATAGTGGAGCAGCATCTGCGAGAAATAGGGCTTTAAAAGAATCAAAAGGAAGATTTATTGCTTATTTGGATGCAGATGATTTATGGAGTAATGATAAATTAGAAAAACAAATTAAATTTATGATAGAAAATAATTATGCATTTACCTGTACTGATTATGAAAAAATAGATGAAAAAGGAAACAGTTTAAAAATTGTTAAAATACCGAAAAAAGTAAATTATAATTTATTTTTAAGAAATACTATTATACAAACCGTAGGAGTTATGATAGATACTAAAATAACTGGTAAAGATGTATTAATAATGCCAGATATAAGAAGAAGACAAGATGCAGCAACATGGTGTCAATTACTTAAAAGTGGATATGATTGTTATGAAGTGCCTGAAGTGTTATCTTATTATAGGGTCGTTTCCAATTCACTTTCAAGTAACAAATTTAAAGCTGTTAAAATGAATTGGTATTGGTATAGAAAAATAGAGAAGTTATCATTATTTAAAACATGTTATTGTTTTATAGGATATGCATTTAATGCGGTAAAGAAAAGAATATATGTTAAGAAGTAGGTGATTTAAGTATTATGAAAAATTGTGAATTAAAAAAAATGTTAAGAAATATATATAGAAATGTTTTAAAATTATTACCTGCTAAAATTGTTATGAATATTCAAAATGTTAGAGGCTATCATAAATTAATAAATTTTAATAATCCGCGTTATTTTGGCGAAAAAATTCAATGGTTAAAAATGTATGGTAACTTGGAAAAATATGAATCATATGTTGATAAGTATAAAGTTAGAGAATATATAAAAGATAAAATTGGAGAAGAATATTTAATTCCTCTTATCGGGGTTTATGATAGTCAAGATTTAATACAATATGATGAGTTGCCAAATCAATTTGTTTTGAAACTTAATAATGGTTCTGGATATAATTTAATTGTAAAAGATAAGAATAAAATTAATTATAAAAAAACTAATAAAGTGCTGAAAAAATGGTTAAAAGATAATTACTATAAAATAAACAAAGAACCGCAGTATAGAAACATTAAAAATAAAATTATGTGCGAAAAGTATATTACTAATTGCAAAGGATTATTAAATGATTATAAATTTTTTTGTTTTGATGGGGAAGTTAAATATATAGAGGTGGATTTCGATAGATTTGAAGAACATAAAATGAATTTTTATGATGTAAATTGGAATTTGCAAACTTTTAAAAAGGGAAAATATGGCATTTATAAAGGAGAAAATAATAAACCTAAAAATTTTAATGAAATGATTGATATTTGTAGAATTCTAAGTAAAAACTTCCAATTCGTAAGGGTAGATTTGTATAATGTTGATGGAAAAATATATTTTGGAGAATTAACGTTTACACCAGCAAGTGGATTAACACCATTTTATCCATTAACTAAAGATTTAGAAATTGCAGAACTAATTAAATTACAATGAAAGGATTTTTATGTGAAAAAGATAATTAAAAAAATTATAGATAAAATATATATAATAAAATGCAAAACCGCCGAAAGGAAAATGTTAAAATGTAGTAAAGGAAGATTAACTATTGATGAAAGAAAAAGAATAAATAAGTATAATAAAAAAATATGCATGATAATTAAGCCCCTATATAAAAAATGGGATAAATGTAAAATTGAATATTTTGTTTCAGATTATTATTATCAATCAAAAATTCTACCTAGGTTAAATAGTATTAACTATAATAGTTTCGGTATGAGACATAAAAAGAGTTATTTTATGGATAAGAATTTTCAGGAAGTAATTGCAAAATCATTTATGTTTCCCAAAGCAATAATACGAAGAATTAATGGAGATTATTATGATGAAAAATATAATGTAATAAGTGTTGCAGAGGCATTATCTAAACTTGAAAAATATGAAGAGGTTGTTTTTAAAAAATCTTTAGGTGAAAGCCATGGGAGAGGGGTTCATCTTGCTACAAAAATAGAATATAAAAATTTAATTGATAATTTTGACCGTAATTTTATTGTACAGGATAAAATAGAACAACATGTAATGTTGTCATCTTTTAACTCTTCTTCTGTTAATGTTATAAGAATAACATCTTTACATTTAGGTGACGAAATATATATATTAGGTTCAACTTTAAGGGTTGGTGCACCTGGTTCATTTTGTGATCATGTAGGTTTTGATAATGAAAACCCAAGAATAATTGCAATAGATGACACTGGAAGACTATACGGGAATGTTATATCACCTGATGATTGTAAAATTCATAATGATATATTTGGAAAAAAGGCTGAAGGAATTATCCCAAAATATAACGAAATAATAGAAAAAATAAAAAGTAATCATTTAAAATTTCTACATCATAAAATAATTGGTTGGGACATTACAATTGATAAAGACGAAAACATTATATGTATAGAGTACAATACACTTGTTCCTGGAATTGTTCAAACGCAGATAGTTTGTGGTCCTGTTTTTTCAAAAATGTCAAGTAACGATACCACGTTACTTGAAGAAATATTAAAAAGTAAATAATACTTATATTAAGTTTCCTAAGGAGTTGAAAATAATGAAGTTATGTGTTTTGGTATCAACTATGTTTTGCAATGATATAAAAAAACTAATTGACGATATGAATATAAAAACTGATTGTATTGTTATAAATCAATGCAACATTAAAGAAGAAAAAAAAGAACAGTTAAATTATAAAAAACATTCAATTACATTAATTTCTACTAATGATAGGGGCTTAAGTATGAGTAGAAATAAGGCATTAGCAAATGTTTCAAATAATATTGATATTATCATTTTTACTGATGATGACATTAGATTTAGTGATGATTATGAAAAAAAAGTGTTGGAAGTATATAATGATAAAAAGATTGATGGGTGTTCATTTAGTGTTATAAGATTAAATGGAAAAGTAAATAAAAAATTATCTAAAGTTATTAATAAAATAACAATGTTTAGAGTATGTTCTGTTTCCATGAGTTTTAGATATGATTCTATTAAAAATATGCGTTTTGATACTGATTTTGGGACAGGATCCGGGAAATATGTTTCGGGAGAAGAAAATATTTTTATTTGTGATTGTTTAAGCAGAAAATTAAAAATAGTTAGTAATAGTTATGTTTTGTGTAGAGAATGCAATGTTAGGAAGTCTACATGGTTTAATGGTGTTGATAAAAAGTATTTAAAATCAAGAGGTGCTTGTTTTGCTAGAATGTTTCCTTGTTTATATTGGCTTTTTATATTAGATTTTGCAGTTAGAAAAAGAAAAAAAAATATAGGAATTATTCAATCAATTAAATATATGTATGAGGGTAGTAGAGAATACAAAAGGAGTAAAAAATGAATTTGGAATTGGTTAGTGTAATAATCCCAACATATAAGACAAATCATAGTCTAAATCGTGCAATTGATTCAGTGTTAAATCAAACATATAAAAATGTTGAAATAATTGTTGTAGATGATAATGGGCAGAATAGTAAATATAGAAAAATAACTGAGGATATAATGGAAAAATATAAAGAGAAAAAAAATATATCATTTATTTTTCATGAAAAAAATAAAAATGGTAGTGCAGCAAGAAATACAGGAGTAAAAGAATCTAATGGGAAATATATTAGTTTTTTAGATGATGATGATTATTATTTAAAAGATAAAATCAAGAAAGAAATTGATTTTATTTGTAATAACAAATTGAAATTTTGTACTTGTTATTATTATAGAAATAAACGTATTTATAAGTTCGATGAAAAAGACGATTATACTGAAGATGTATTTTATAATAAAGTAACTCCACAAACTTCATCTTTCTTGATTACAAAAAAGTTATTTAATGAATTAAAAGGCTTTGATGAATCATATTTTAGACATCAGGATTATGAATTTTTATTACGAGTTATGGAAAAAACAAAGGTTGGTGTTATACCAGAACCGTTATATGTTATGAGTAATAATGGAGTTATAAATACTCCTAGTGGAAAAAAGTTAGAAGAAATCAAAAACAAATTTTTGAAAGACTTTAACTATATTATAGTTAGTCGTAAATTAAATATGAAAAAGATTTATTCAAAAAATTATTCTACAGTTTTCTATTCATATTTAAAGAATAAGGATTTGAAAAATGCAAAAAGAATAGCAATAAAATATAACAGTTATTATTTTTGGGGGTATTTGATTAGAAGATTTTTAAAATCTATAGAATATAAAATGAGAGGTTGAATATGAAAAAAATAAGTGTCAATGAATTATTACTATCTTTGTACTTGATATTGTTTCCTAGTTTTAGTTATTTTTTTAAAAGTCAAGTATTAAATTATGTTTTCATATGTGCAATAATTATTGCTTTTATTTTTAATAGTTTGTTAACTAATAAAAGAAATACAGAAAAAACTAAAATATCATTTACATTTATAAAAATAAATATAATTACGCTATCTTTGTTTGCATTTACATTTGTTTTTTATAATAATGATATGTTAATTGATTATTTGGGAAAATATATAATATATGGTTTTTTAACAATGTTATTATTTTCGAAAGTTGAAAATTATGATAAGGTTATACATTATTCTGCATTTTTACATTTAATATTATTTATTATCTCAATAATGGATCCATTTAATAATTATAAAATTTATCAAGGATATATGTCTTTTGGCTTATTTTGCGCATTACCATGTTTCTTGTTATTTCATATTGAAGAAAATTATTATAAAAATAAAAAGTACATAATTCCAGAGATTATTTCAATATTATTGTTGTTTTATTCTAATAGAAATACAATTTTAATTGCTATAGTTTTTGTTTTAATATTTGATTTAGTTACAAAAAAGAGAAGTTTAAAAAAAATGGTGAAGTATTCATTATTATTAATTTTTACTTCCATAATAATTATGAACGCTGAAAGTATTTTGAACTATATTAGTAAAAAATTCCAATTAAATACTTATGCAATTACAGCAATTTTACAGTGGTTTCATGGAGAAACTACTGGACTTGCAGGAAGAGATATAATATGGGATAGAGCAATTAATGTGTTTACTTCTCATCCAATATTTGGAATTGGGATTGGAGGATATCATGCAAGGTATGGAGTTTACTGTCATAATTTATTTCTAGATATATTAGTTTCGACTGGAGTTTTGGGATTTATCTTGTTATTAATTTATTTATTTAAAAGTATAAAAATATATAAGTGTCTAAATAATAAAGTTTTTTTTGTTTTTATATTTGTTATTGGTTTTTTGCCTCTTATGTTTAATAATTATTTTATGGCTTGGAAGTATTTTTGGATAGCAATTTATATGGTATTAAGTTATGAAAAAAAGGTGAAAGGAGAAATGAAAAAATGCGAGATGACGATTTGATTTCTATTATTGTTCCTATGTATAATGTAGAAAAATATGTAGAGAAATGTTTGATGAGTCTCATCAAACAGACATATAAAAATATAAAAATATTAGCTATTAGTGATGGTTCATTAGATAAGTCCTATGAAATTGCTTTGGAAATTTCAAAAAAGGATAAAAGGATTGAGTGTATAAAAAAAGAAAATGGTGGGTATGGTTCTGTATTGGAATTTGCTATTAATAGAATAAATTCAAAATACTTTTTAATTTGTGATCCGGATGATTGGTTAGATGAAAAATGTATTGAAACATTATATATGGCAGCAAAAAAATATGATGCAGATATTGTCTGTGGGGATAAGTATTTTGTGTATAGTGATAATAGTGAAATATATCCTGTTTCTAATATGGATATAAATCATCCAATCGATATTAATAAGTTAATGAGTGGTGATGAAGCGAAAAAAATTGTATTATTAAATACAACTCCTCATTCTAAAATGTTTAAAACGGAAATTGCTAAAAACATCATTTTTCCAAAAAAAGTAAATTATACAGATTTTTTACTCTTTACTGTTTGTTCTAATAGAGTTAATAAGTCATTTTATATAAATAAACCTTTAGCATATTATCTAGTGGATCGTGTAGGAAATTCTGTAGGAGATTATTCAAAAAAAGCATTTGATTCAAAAATAATTGTTTTCAATTCAACCGTGACCATATTAAAAAAAGAAAAATTCAATAATAACTATATATCTTTTAAGTTATATAATCAAATTAGAAGTGTTATTATTCCCTTTGCTTCTAAAATGCCAAAAAGCGAAAAAGAAGATTGTATGAAAAAAATAATTAAATGTATAAATTTATTAAGTCCATATAAGGATAAAGTATATAATTATCTTAAATTAGGAAGAGGCATTAAAAACATAATAAATATATTTATATTTATGTTATTATTTAATAGTTATCTTAACAAAGTAATAATTAAATTTCTATTTTTTATAAAAAAATAGGTTAATAGGAGATGTAATAGTGAAAAATGTAATAAAAAAGATAATAAAAAGGTTATTATATCGTAATAAGTGTGATTCAAAACATTATATTAAATATTTACGTAGCAAAGGTGTTAAAGTTGGAGATGATACATATTTTTTTTCACCGCGAAGTACTTATGTTGATACTGCAAATGGAATATTTATTGAGATTGGTGAAAAATGCAAAATAACGAAGGGTGTAAATATATTAGCACATGATTATAGTTATTCTGTATTAAGACCAGTTTATCATGATATACCAAAGAAAGCAGGCAAAACAGTTATAGGTAATAATGTCTTTATTGGTATAAATAGTATAATACTATTAAACGCTAAAATAGGTAACAATGTAATTATAGGGGCAGGGTCTGTAGTTAGCGGTGAAATCCCTGATAATGAGGTTTGGGGAGGTAATCCTGCAAGATTTATTTGCACATTGAAAGAGTATTATGAAAAATGTAAAAAAAGGTTTGAAGAAAATGCAGTAATTGTATTGAAAGAATTTAATAATAAAAAACATAGAGATCCATCCATTCAAGAAATGCAATATTTTAGTCTATTGTTTTTAAATGATGAAGAAAAAGAGATGTCCATAAGCAGGATGTTATTTAATGGTGATGATAAGAAAGAAGTACTTGATGACTGTATGAATATTAAAAACAAGTATAAAAGTTATGAAGAATTTAAAAGTAAGAATATTTAAAAAGATTATAAAAGTAGGAGTTAGTTTAAGTGAAGTATGATTATTTAATAGTAGGTGCAGGATTGTTTGGGGCAACATTTGCATACCAAGCAATGAAAAAAGGTAAAAAAGTTTTAGTTATTGATAAAAGAAATCATATAGGTGGTAATGTTTATACTGAAAATATTGAAGGAATTAATGTTCATAAATACGGCGCACATATATTTCACACTGATTATAAGGATGTGTGGGATTATGTTAATTCTTTTGTAGAGTTTAATAGATATACAAATTGTCCAATTGCAAGATATAAAAATGAAATATATAATATGCCATTTAATATGAATACATTTTCAAAAATATGGAATGATGTTATAATACCTGATGATGCTTTAAGGCATATAAATGAAGAAAGAAATGAGATGGAAGGTATAGAACCATCTAATTTAGAAGAGCAGACTATAAGTTTAGTTGGAAGAACAATATATGAAAAACTAATTAAAGGATATACTGAAAAGCAGTGGAATAGAGATTGTAAAGATTTACCAGCATTTATTATCAAAAGGTTACCTTTGAGATTTACATACGATAATAATTATTTTAATGATAGATATCAAGGTATTCCAATAGGGGGATATACAAAACTTGTTGAAAAAATGCTTGAAGGTATTGAAGTAAGACTTAATACTAATTATTTTGATAATAGAGAAGAGTTTAATAAATTAGCGAAAAAAATAGTTTATACAGGAATGATTGATGAATACTTTGATTATAAATTTGGAAAACTTGAATATAGATCTTTAAGGTTTGATACAAAAGTATTAGATCAGGATAATTTTCAAGGAAATGCGGTTGTAAATTATACGGGCAAAGAAGTAGATTATACAAGAGTAATCGAGCATAAGCATTTTGAAAATAATGAAAGCGGAAAAACTGTAATAACATATGAATATCCTGACGATTGGACTAGTGACAAAGAGCCTTATTATGTTATTAATGATGAAAAAAACAATGAACTTGCTGACAAGTACAGAAAACTTGCTCAAAAAGAAAAAAATGTAATATTTGGAGGTAGACTTGCTGAATATAAATACTATGATATGGATGATGTTATTAAGTCTGCATTAGAAATTTCTGAATTGGAAATCCATTAGTATAAATTATACTGAAAGAAGTGATATATTATGGCAAAAAAGAGTGTTGCAAAAAATTATATATTTAATTTATCATATCAGATATTGATAATGGTATTACCATTAATAACCACACCATACTTATCAAGGGTACTTGGTGCAAAGAATATTGGAATATATAGTTATACTTTGTCTATAACTACATATTTTATATTGTTTGGATCTTTAGGTGTTGCTATGTATGGACAAAGAGAGATAGCATACCTTCAAGATAATAAAAGGGAAAGAACAAAAACTTTTTATGAAATATTATTAATGAGATTTATTACTTTAGGAATATCCATGATAATTTTCTATTTTAGTTTTTGTATGCGTGGTGAATATAAGATTTATTATTTGATTTTGTTAGTTGAAATTGTAGCAAACAGTTTAGATATCAGTTGGTTTTTTCAGGGGATGGAAGAGTTTAAAAAAACTGTACTTAGAAATACAATTATTAGATTAGTGACTGTTTTTTCAATTTTTATTTTTGTAAAGAAACCAGATGATTTACCTTTTTATTTTGTTATTTATGTTGCATCAGATATATTAGGTAATTTATCTTTGTGGTTATACTTACCTAAATATACTGAAAAAATTAAATTTAAAGAACTTAAAATTTTCAGACATTTAAAACCTACATTTTGGCTTTTTATACCGCAGGTTGCTACCCAAATATATACTGTTTTAGATAAAACGATGATTGGAAGTATGGTTGCTGACAAATCTGAAGTAGGATATTATGAACAGGCTCAAAAAATAGTTAAACTATTGATGACAATGGCTACTTCACTTGGAACAGTTATGATGCCTAGAATTGCCCATACTTATGCTAAAGGGGATAAAAAGAAATTAAAACAGTATATGAATAAATCTTTTGCTTTTATTACTATTTTGGCTTTTCCTTTGATGTTTGGAATAAGTAGTGTTGTCAGTAGTTTTGTTCCAATGTTTTATGGAAGTGGCTATGATAAAGTAAAAATACTTATTGCAATAATTAGTCCAATTATAGTTGCTATAGGACTTAGCAATGTGGTTGGAACTCAGTATTTACTTCCAACTAAACAGCAAGCAAAATATACTATATCTGTAACTATAGGAGCAATAGTAAACTTAATATTTAATCTTTTACTTATAAAAAGTTTAAAATCTATTGGAGCATCAATCTCTACAGTAATTGCTGAGTGTACAGTTACAGGTTTACAATTTTATTTAGTAAGGGACCAAATAAAAGTAAAGGATGTTTTTAAGATTTCTTATAAATACATTATCGCATCAGTTGTTATGTTTATAATCAGTGTTTGTGTTGGCAGTTTAATTACTAATAATTTATTATCTATTTTAATTCAATTAGTTGTTTCAATAGTAGTTTATTTTGGAATACTTATAATTATGAAAGATAAGTTTTTAAATGAAATAATAGAGGTATTTAAAAGTAAATTATTTTCTAAGAGAAGTAAAGTATAACAATATTTTAATTATAAAAGTGATTACAAAAATGTCTAAAACTGATATAATTGTGTAGTAAATTAGTTATAAAATGTTGTTTATAAATAGGAGGTTTGTTTTATGAAAATTGCAGTTGCAGGAACAGGTTATGTAGGTTTATCACTTGCTACATTACTTTCTGTTAAAAATGAAGTGATGGCTTTAGATATAATTGAAGATAAAGTTAAGATGATTAATAATAGGGTTAGTCCTATTAAAGATGAATATATTGAGAAGTATTTTAAAGAAAAGAAATTAAATTTAAAGGCTACTTTAGATTATAAAGAGGCTTTTAAAGATGCTGAATTTATAATTATCAGTACTCCGACAAATTATGATGAAAAAGAAGGTTTTTTTGATACAAGTAGTGTTGAGGATGTTATTAAAAAAGTAATTGATATGAAAATAGATACTACTATGGTTGTTAAATCAACTATTCCTGTTGGGTTTATTAAAAACATGAAAGAAAAATATAACATTGATAACATTATGTTTTCACCAGAGTTTTTAAGAGAGGGAAGAGCTTTATATGACAATCTATATCCATCTAGAATAATAGTTGGAGAAAAGAGTGATAGAGCACAAGAGTTTGCTAATTTACTTACTGAAAGTGCATTAAAGAAAGATATTAAAGTTAAATATATGGATTCTACTGAGGCTGAGGCAGTTAAATTATTTGCTAATACTTATCTTGCTTTAAGGGTTGCATATTTTAATGAACTTGATACTTATGCTGAAGTTAAGGGTCTTAATACCAATGATATAATTGATGGGGTTTGTCTAGACCCTAGAATAGGGGATCACTATAACAATCCTTCATTTGGTTATGGTGGGTACTGTTTACCTAAAGATACAAAACAACTACTTGCTAACTATAAAAATGTTCCTCAAAATTTAATTGAGGCGATAGTTAAGTCAAATGATACGAGAAAAGATCACATAGCTGATATGATAATTAAGAGAAATCCAAGTGTAGTAGGTATATACAGATTAACTATGAAAAGTGGTTCTGACAATTTTAGAGCTAGTGCGATTCAAGGAGTTATCGATAGGATTAAATCTAGTGGTATTAAAGTTATTATTTATGAACCTACTTTAGATAAAAAAGTATTTAACGGATGTGACGTTATTAAAAGTTTTGCTGAATTTGAGGATATGACTGATTTAGTTTTAGTTAATAGAATGGATGAGAATGTAGAGTTAATTAAAGAGAGGGTTTATACGAGAGACTTATTTGCAAGAGATTAAGTCTTTTTTAATTGAAATGAATTTATATATGTGATAGTATTATCTATGAAGTAGAAGGAGAGTGATCATATTTGAAAAGTAAATATTTATTTATTCTTACAATCTTATTTACAATTTTGTGGATGGGTGTAATTTTCTCTTTTTCTAATGCTTCTTCTGATGAGTCTAATGATAGTAGTATGGGTGTTATTAGATATGTTGTTAAAAAGATTTATAGAGATAAAGATGATAGTGAGATAGAGAAGATCGTAATTAAAGTTAATAAGCCTTTTAGAAAACTTGCTCATGCTTCTGTATATTTTGTACTTGCAAATTTTATTTGCAGTATTGTAATTGTTATTAAAGATAAAATTAAAATGTGCATTATTATAAGTTTAATCGTATGTTTCTTATTTGCATGTACTGATGAGTGGCATCAGACTTTTATAAATCAAAGGACTGGACAGTTTAGCGATGTTTTAATTGATACATTAGGGGCACTCGTTGGTTGTTTTGTCTTTAACATGATAATTAAAAAAATACGTAAGTCTAAAAATAGAGTTATATAAAATATTTTTCTAATTGTTATAAGTGATTTGAATATTATTTAAATAGGTAGTAAATGATAAATGTGAGGGATGAATATGATTTTATTACTTATTTTTATATCACTTATTTTTTTATACAGTGCGTGCAGAGTATCTAGTGAGTGCTCAAAAGAAGAGGAATACAGAAATGTAAATGAACGAAATGTCAAAAAAATGTTGAAATAATACTAATAAAGTTGTATAATTAACTCAAGGGAGGAAGTAACATGAAGAAAATTATGATGACACTTTTTACAATAGTACTATTATTTGTATGTTCAGCAAATGTAAGTGCGATGAGTGAAAGTGATCTATATGCAAAGCTTACGGCAACTTATAATATCAATGGATATAATTTTACTATAAGTGCGGGAGATAAGGTTTTAGCAAAAAAATACTTAGATGCGTATGAGGTATCAAGTAAGGATGCGGATTATATTGCTGGAAAGATCGATGAGGCAGTAAGTGCGATGAGAAATTCAGGAGTTAATGATTTTTCTGATTTTAGCAAACTTCCAAAATCTTTAAAGGATACTTTAAGAAAGTTAGTTGAAGATATTGCTGCTAATACATCAGTTAAAGCTACAGTTAAAAAGGGAAAAGTAGTAATATTTAATCCAGATGGAACAGTATTTGCTGAAATTACAAAAACTGTTAAAAATACAGGTATGAATATGAGCATCATTGCTTCTCTAGCTTTAGTAGTTGTAATAGCTGGTGCTATCATACTTATTAAAAATGCGAAAGTCAATGCATAAAAAACATAAGTTTAGTAAAAAGGTATTTGCTACTTACGTGGCAATTTCCTTTTTATTTGTGTCTGTTTTCATTGTATGTGTGTATTTTGGATTTAATAAGACCATAAAAAGGTATACAAATCTTATAAATACAGTTGCAATTAAAAGAAGTGAAGAGGCTAGAGAGATATCGTTTGATAAAGTAAATAAAAAATTAGAAGTTATGCCAGCATACGGTGATAAATACGGAAATGTAATAATAGATTCAATACAATTAAATTTACCTCTATATTACGGAGATAATGAGGAGATATTAAGTTATGGTATAGGTCATTATGCAGGGTCGTACTTTCCTGGTGAGGGAGGAAGTATAATACTTGCTGGTCATAATGATCCTGGTTATTTCGAAAGATTATCTGAAGTTAAAGAGGGGGATAAAATTACTTTAGATGTTAGTTATGGAAAATTTAGTTATAAAGTTCAAAGTACTAAAATAGTAAATGAGAATGATTTAGACAGTTTTCCAATTAGTGAAGATAGAGAACTTTTAATTCTTTATACTTGTTATCCTAAGGGAATAGGACATAAAACTGAGAGGTTTGTCGTATATGCGGAAGGTGATGAGTCATGAAGAATGTTAAAATGTTTACGAGAATTATACTCGGTTTAATAGCATCGTTTTTTCTAATTATTCTTTCAGTTTTATTGATTATGAAGTCTACTATATTAAATAAAGATTATGTCATTAAAAAGATATCTGATGATAACTATTATGATAAGTTATATGAAGAGATTAAGAAAGATATGGAAAATAACACTCTATCATCTGGAATTGATAAGGAAGTTATAAATGACATTTATACTGAGGACATGGTTCGTGACGATGTAGGTGGTTTAATAGGATCTATTTATAGTGGTAATAAATTTGATATAAATTTAGAAAAGATAGAGGGCAATTTAAATGAAAGTATTGATGAATTTTTAAACAAGAATAATCTAAAAGCAGATGATGAAAACGCTTTAAATAATTTTAAAGATAGAATAGTAAATGTATATAAAGATGAAGTCAGTCTATATGGATATTTTAACAATATAGGAGATAAATATAAAAAGGTTGATAATGTTTGTAATATTTTAATTGTTTTGTCAATTGTTATTATAAGTTTAAATCTATTTATAATTAGAAAGTTACATAAAAAGTATTATGGAGTTACCTTTTTATCAGCTGGTTTAGGTCTTGTTTATTTAAAAATATTTATTTGGGAAGGAATTGATATTAAAAATATCATCATAATATCTGACAGTTTTTCAAATGTTTTAAAGAATATTTTAAATGACATGGGAACTAAACTACTAACACTTTCTATAATATTTATAATATTAGGTATTATTTTAAATATAACTAGTTCATTTAAAAAGATTAAAAGAATAAGAAGAACTTAAATAAGGTTTAAGGAGTTGGGTTATGGAAGAGATTAATATAAAGGATTTTTTAGATTATTTAAAAAAGTATATTATCCTTATAATTTTTATTACAGTATTACTTGTAAGTGGAATGTTCGCATATGATAAGATGGTTAAAAAACCTATGTATACCACTTATACGACGATAGTTTTAGTTAAGGGTGAAAATAATGGTTTAACTGGAACTAATGAGGCTATATCGCAAAATGATGTACTTTTAAATCAGAACTTGGTTTCTACATATAGTCAAATTATTAAAAGTAAATTAGTTTTAAAGCAGGTAATATCTGATTTAAAATTAGATTACAGTATTAAACAGTTATCTTCAAATATTAAAGTTGAAGCTTTAGAGGATACTGAAATACTTAAAATATCAGTTAGTGATTTAAAACCTGAAAGAGCGGCTGACATTGCAAATAAAATTGCCGATGTATTCAGTTTAGAGATTAAGAAGATTTATAAGATTAACAATGTAAGTGTGATAGATGATGCGCAGGTATCTTATGAAGTATCTAATAATACTTTAAAAAGAGATATTGCTTTAGCTATTTTAGCGGGAATATTTGGAACAAGTGCGCTTGTGTTTATCAAATTCTATTTCGATGATACTGTAAAATACAGTGAAAGTTTAGAACAAGAGATTAAGATGCCTATAATTGCTAAAGTTCTTAGAGAGAAAAATTCTACAGATTTAATTACAGTTAAAAGGCCTAACGCTTTAACTTCTGAGAGCATTAGAACTCTTAGAACTAATCTCCAGTTTGCATCTGTCGATAAAGAGATTAAGACAATTTTACTTACGAGTACTTTACCTGGTGAAGGTAAGAGTTTTATAGCTGCCAACCTTGCTGTATCGTTCGCACAGGCTGGTAAACTTGTTTTACTTGTCGACTGTGATTTGAGAAAAGGTCGCCAGCACAAAATATTTGGAATTCCAAATCAGAAAGGTCTATCTAATTTATTGATCGGTGACTTTGGTAAGGTAAAAGATTATATCCATAAAACTAAGATAAAAGGATTATCAGTAATTACCAGAGGAGCTTGTCCACCTAATCCTAGTGAACTTTTAAACTCTAAGAAAAACAGTGTATTCATAGGTAAAGTTAGAGATTGGTATGATGTAGTAATATTTGATGGTGCTCCATGTAGTGGACTATCTGATTCACTTATATTATCATCATTTGTCGATGGAGTAGTTATGGTTACAAGTGAGAATACTACACCTAAGAGTGAACTTAATAATTCTAGAAAATCAATTACTGCAGTTGGTGGTAATATAGTTGGTGGAGTTATCAACAATATGAATAATAAAGGTTCTTCTTATGGTAAATACTATTACTATTATGAGGATGACGAATGATAGATATTCATTCACATCTTCTATATGGTGTTGATGATGGATCTAAATCTTTAGAAGAGAGTGTTGATATAATAAGAAATATGGAAAAAGAAGGGTTTACTGACATTATATTAACCCCTCACTACATAAGTGGAAGTAATTATGCAAGTTCTAAGAGGAATAATATTAAACTTTTAAATGAGTTAAAAAGATGCCTTAGAGATAATAATGTAGATGTAAACTTGTTTTTGGGAAATGAGATATATATAGATGATAATATATATGACCTTTTAAAGGAAAGAGAAATAAGTTCTTTAAATGATTCAGTATTTCTTTTGATTGAACTACCTATGAGTGGGGAGTATGAGGGATATATTGATTTATTTGATTATTTAATGAGTAAGGGATATAAAGTTATACTTGCTCATCCTGAGAGATATCACTCATTTCAAAATGATTTTAACAGAATATATGAACTTGAAAGAATTGGCGTATATTTTCAGTGCAATTTTGAAAGTATTCTTGGCAGTTATGGTAAGGGAGCAATTAAAACTGTTAAAAGGCTTTTAAAGGAAAAGAAGATATCTTTTATAGCTTCAGATATTCATCATAGAAAACACGATTATACTAAATTTTCTAAAGCAAAAAAGAAAATGAGGAGATATTTATCAAAAGGAGAGTTAAATGTCTTGTTAAATGAAAATCCTAGTAAAATTATCAACTAGGTTTTTTTTTACTTAAAAATAATATATAATATATTTGGAGGAGATAATGTGCTGGAACTTAAAAAAATAACTAAAATTTACGAGACTGAAGGATTTAAACAAAAGGCTTTAGATAGTGTAAGTATGAATTTTAGAAGGAGTGAATTTGTATCTATTTTAGGTCCTTCTGGTTCTGGTAAAACTACACTTTTAAATATTATCGGTGGTCTGGATCATTATGATCACGGTAATTTAATTATTAATGAAATTAGTACAAAGAAGTTTACTGATGTTGATTGGGATAGTTATAGAAATCATAGGATAGGTTTTGTATTTCAAAATTACAATTTGATAACTCATCAATCTGTTTTATCTAATGTCGAACTTGCACTTACTTTATCTGGTGTTAGTAAAAATCAGAGGAGAAAAAGAGCAAAGAAAGCATTAGAACAAGTAGGACTTAAAAAACATATTAATAAAAAACCTAGTCAACTTTCTGGAGGTCAGATGCAGAGGGTTGCCATTGCGAGGGCTTTAGTAAATGATCCAGATATATTACTTGCTGATGAGCCTACAGGTGCTTTAGATTCTGAAACTTCTAAACAGGTTATGGACATTTTAAAAGAGGTTTCAAAAGATAAACTCGTAATTATGGTTACGCATAATCCTGAACTTGCTTTAGAGTATTCTACGAGAATTATTAAACTTAAAGATGGGAAAGTTATAGATGATAGTAATAAATATGATGGTGAAGAAAATACTAAGTTAGATAGTGAAAAGAATAAGAAGAAAACTAGTAAAACATCTATGAATTTAAAAACTGCTCTATCTTTATCTCTCAACAATTTGATGACTAAAAAGGGAAGGACTTTTTTAACAGCTTTTGCTGGATCTATCGGAATTATTGGAATTGCTTTAATACTTTCAATTTCAACGGGCGTTAAAAATTACATAAATAAAATTGAAGAGGATACTTTATCATCTTATCCAATTACTATTGAAAAGTCTGCAGTCGATATGAGCAGTATGACTGAAAGTGTTTCATCAAAAAAGGAAGGTAAATCTAAAAGGGATAAGGATAAAATATATTCTGTAAATATAATGAATCAAGTATTGAATATCTTTTCTAATCAGGTTCAAAATAATAATTTGCAGGAGTTAAAAAAGTACATAGAGGAAACTGATAATGACATTAAAAAAAATAGTAACTCTATTTTATATGGTTATGATTTAGATTTAAATTTGTATAAAGATAGTGATGATGTTGTAAGAGTAAATCCTTCTACTGTTTTAGATACTATTGGAGCAGGGGATATGGTAAAGTCTAGTAGTGTATCAAATCTTCCTGGAATGAGTTCATCTATGACTATGGCTTCTAGATTAAATTTGTGGAATGAACTATTAGATAATGAGCGAATATTGAATCAGCAGTATAAGGTTTTAAAAGGAAGACTTCCAAAGGAATTTAATGAAGTTGTACTTATCGTAAATGAAGATAGTGAAATTAGCGATTATGCTCTTTATACTTTAGGTTTAAAGGATCAGTCATTTTTAAAAGGTGCGATGAGTAAAATACAATCTGGTGAAGAGATAAAGCTAGAAGAGGAAACTTCATATACATATGATGAACTTTTAGATTTAAAATATAAACTGGTATTAAATTCTGATTATTATCAAAAAAATGGTACTATTTGGGAAGATAAATCTGATGATGTAGAATATATGAAAGATGTTTTAAAATCTTCACCAATTATAAAGGTTGTCGGTATTGTCAAAGAAAAATCTACAACGCTTTCTAGTAAACAAGGCGGAGTAGGATATTTATCTAGTTTAAAAGAGTATACCATTAATAAGATAAATGATAGTGAAATAGTTAAAGAGCAAAGGGAAAATAAGGATAGGAATGTGTTTACAGGACTAAGCTTTCCTAAAGATGATGAAAAGTTTGACTATAATAATTTATCAGATGAGCAAAAGATGTATCTAGCATCTATATCTCGAGAAGAGATGGCTAAATTAATGGAGGCATATTCTAATAATGCTGGTGCGACATACGAAGATAATATGAATAAACTAGGAGCCTTTGATTTGGATAATCCTTCTAGCATTAACATATATCCTAAAGATTTTGAATCTAAAGAATCTATATCTAAAGCTATAGATAAATACAATAAAAAACAGAGAAAAGATGGAAAGGAAGACAATGAGATTGTATATTCTGATTTGGTTGGAACTTTAATTTCATCAGTAAGTAGTATTGTCGATGTCGTAAGTTATGTACTTATTGCGTTTGTCACTATATCACTAGTTGTCTCTAGTATTATGATAGCAATTATAACGTATATAAGTGTTTTAGAGAGAACTAAAGAAATAGGTATATTAAGAGCTATTGGTGCATCTAAAAAGGATATAACTAGAGTATTTAATGCTGAGACTATTATTGAAGGATTTTCATCAGGAGTTTTAGGAATATTAATAACTGTAATTATTTCTATACCGGTAAATATAATTGTCAAAGATAATTTTAATGTTGATTCTATCGCATCACTTCCGATAGTTGCTGCTTTTGTATTAATTATAATTAGTACAATTCTAACTGTTATAGCTGGACTTATTCCGTCAAAAGTTGCTGCTAAGAAAGATCCTGTTGAAGCTCTTAGAAGTGAATAATTTAAAAACCCTTGAGTATTTCAAGGGTTAATTTTATATGGAGCGAGTAACATACAGCTTACGAACTAATTTCTCTTTCATGATAATTATATATGAATTATATCTAAAATTCAATGCTTTTATTATCCAAGACCATATAAATGAAAGAAACTAGCAAAATACATAGCGGGAATGCTCATTGGCAAAGTTAAAACAATAGTATACATAGGTAAATAATTTAGTATTTTTTTATATGTACTATCAATATTTTTGAAATGTGCTATAAATGCAATAATTATAATAAATATAATATGTTTATAAAATTTAAAAAAGTTAATTTTGATTTATAAAGAAAAAATCGAACTCAAAAGTTCGACTAATTTACATATGGAGCTAGTGAAGAAAAAGTATGATAACTTTTTAACAAATCTAAATATTTGTTATTAAATTTATTAACTATATTGAGTATACCATATTTTTATTTTTTTATAATTTTTTTTATATATGAAACATTCTTAAATTCATATTGACTAGTATAATTATCCAATATTTCATTTATTTCAGCTTCGGTAATTTTTGGTTCATTTTTTTCAAAACGATAATTTCGTATTGCATTAACAAATTCCTCAATAATATTAAGATAATCATTTGGAATATTATTAAAAGTTATCTCATTTAAAACAAAAACAATCCCATTATATAATTTTATTGATTTTTCTAAATCATTTTCCCTTAAATACCCTCTGGTGTTAGCATCTAGAACTATAAATAAAGGAACTTTTAAAAATTCATCATTATAAAACACTTCTTCTTTGTACTTTTTAGGAAGAATTAATTTTATTGGAATATTAAATTCTCTGTCACCATCATATTTACCAAACATATCATATTCCGGTACAGATATGTGTCTATAAGCTGTATAATAAGCATAAGGCTGTTTATCAACAACTGTAAGTAAATTAGCAATAGCTCTACCAATGGCATCAACATTAAAGGTATTAAATTGGTATAAAGTTGATAAAACTTCTTGTTTTTGAGCTAATAATTTTTGTTTTTTTACTTCTATGTCCTGTTTTTGTTGTTCTTTTTGGTCAATGGCTGCGTTTAGTTTTTCAATATTCTGTATTATCTCTTGAATTTTCATTTCAAATCCTCCTCATAATCTTGGATATATTATATCATCATTGATATTATTTGTAAATTAAAGCTCATACACTTTCATTCACCTCAATTCAAATAAAATGGTTATTTTATAAAGAAAAAATCGAACTCAAAAGTTCGACTAAAATTACAAATGGAGCGAGTAACATACAGCTTACGAACTAAGTTCTCTTTCAAACTAATTATATAGCATAAAGGAATTCTTTACGACAATAAATATGGAAAAATAGAATTTTCCATATACTAGTTTGTCAAAATTTTGAGAAACTATGCTATAATTTCTAATTAATTAAAATGGATAGCGTTTTCTTCTGTATTGATAAACTACAGGTTTCCTTTCCGAACAAAAATGATCCCATACATAATCTTCAAGTGGATATTCGTCACTGATAATTCCTTCTTGATATAAATTCTTATGGTTATCATACATTTCTCTATAATAATTACTTACTTCGTCAAATGGAATAGTTTCTTTTAATATATAAAATACGTCATGTACATTTGCACTATAACTTGCCACATGATAGTCCACATCAGCAATTAATCTTTTTGATTTAATTAATTCATCTAAATAATTAAAGTCATCATGATGAAATTTAAGTTTTTTATGGCAAAGAACACAGTAAGCTTCATCATTCAGTGCTGCATATAAAGGGTGAGGACAAAGAAGGTTTTTTTTACATTTTGTAAGTTCCTCGATAACTTTTTTTCTTGTACTAGAAAGTTCCTTTTCTATACATTCTAATTTACTCTTTAAGTAAACATATTCGGAAATAATGTCTTTATTTAGCAATGAGTTTAATTCATGTAATAAGCCATCTATATCTGATTCTTTTAAATCATTTTTTTTAGTGATTATATTAGTCAAAAAAAATGACAATTCATCAAACCTTTGGACATCACTTTCACTTTCTAAATAACTTAATTTTATATTAATTTGTTCATAGTTTTTTTCTAAATCATCTAACATTTGAAAGAGAACTTTTCTTCTGTCAAATGCACGTTTTGTATACAAATATTCATTTTGACGAGCCTGAATCGCATTTTTTCTTTTTTCCATTAATTCTTCTAATACTTTCGCACCCTCTGGAGTAAGTTTAACAGGTTTCCAAAAATCATAATTCATTTAAATCACCACCTTGCAAAATATTATATCAAAGAAATATATATTTCGTCTATTTTTTTTATTAGCAAAAATTGGGGTGATTTTTATGTTGTAAAAAGATAAGAAGTCATTTGTAAAATAGTTTCGGTATTTATTGAATGCTTAGTTAAATTATGCTCAAATGAAAGGATAAATGCAACGTTCTACTTATATTGGAGTTGCATTTACTTTTTTAGTTAAGTCTTAGTTAAATTATATAACAACTTTTAGTAAAAAATATTTATTTATTTATTAATTTATGTTATAATGAAAATGTAATAATTAGAGTCAGGAGGTGAGATTGTGAAAGAGAGAGCACCCCATGAAACTTTAAAATCTTTTAGTTGGATTTACATTATTGTTTCTATATTTTATGTTGTTGCAATTGTAATTTGTAATGTTATGCCAGAACTTAAAAATGGTCTTACTGAAGGATTAGGTAAAGACGGAATGCTATCATTAAATATTTCAGCAGGTGTTATTGTGGTTTTTAATTTATGGTATTTCTGGCTTTGCAGAAGAGTTGCTGATCGTAAAAGCGAAGGAACTTTATATATGATTCTTTTAATTCTAGGTATCATTAGTAGTTTAGTTACATTCTTTACTACTAAGGGAGCTGGAAGAGCTTTAAGTTTTGATGCAATCATAGATTTATTTGGTTTATATTTCTTAATGCAAGTAAAAAACGAGAAATAATAAACATTAACTTATAAATTCTAATAAGAAATACTACTAATAAAAACAGTAGTATTTTTTATAAAAAGGAGGTATTATATTATGGCAATGGAAAGTGCAAAAAAATTTGTAAAGAATTTTTATGAAGATGATGATTTAATAAAAAAATTATACGAAATGGAAGTATTAAAACCTGCTGGAAGTTATGATAAAAATGCTCCTGAAGGTGAACAACAAAGAAAAACTGTAGAAGCAGCACAAAAACTAGGATATGACTTTACTAAAGAAGAATATGTAAAAGCAAATAAGGAATATGGTCAGAGTGTTGGAATATTTAAGATGATATCGAAAATTCGTCATGTTGGTAAGGTTGTTAAAGAGGCTGCTAAATCAAATAAAAAATAAATTTAATAGTCATATTAAAATCTCAAATATTAACAAGTGTCAGGTATAAAGGTTGATTACATATCAATTTAGTAATCATCTTTTTATTTGTTTTATTATTTTCTTTATTCCTAATATAATTATTTTGAATTAATTTAATAGTTTTATCACTAAATGTATTGTGGGTACATTAATCTTTTAAAACTCCAATAATCTTCACGTTCTTTCTTTAAAAAAATGATAATGGATATATACTACCATTAGTATATTTAGTTATATATCTTTAAATGTTCGCTTGTATTATTTCTTTTGCTGTGAGATAATTTTATTAGGAACATTTAACAAGTTGGGTGGAGCCATACTTCTAAATAGAAGGGTGGTGAGAAAATGAAAAAGAAAGATATGCTTATATCTTCCCTAATCATTATTATCTTGCTTTTACTATTACTACTATTTATAGTGCTAATATAAAAGAAATCCACCTAACTCAGCAATGATTTAGGTGAAACTGAATTAATCGGCAACACTCAACATAGCGCTGTTAAGTGTTCCTCTTTTATTTATATGCAAGTTTCCTTGACATATTCATAATATCATAAAAATAAGATTTTTTCAATTTTATATTTAAATTAACAATTGTAATTCCTGTTGACATGTATATAAAAAGTGTTATAATAATCTCAATCAAACTAGTAATAAATTCAAAGAGGGAGATGAAAAAAGTGTTAGAAAAGTCATTTATGAGCGAAGAAATAGAATCAGAAAAAGAAGATAAACAAATAGATTTTAAAGAAAAACAGAAATTACTTCATCTTGAGGAGATAGCTACTTTAGTTAATTTATTGGTAAATCAAGATAATGAGATTAACTTGGAAAACATTTCATTTAATGGTAAATTATATAGCATAAAGATGAACAGTCAATTAAGTGATGATAGTAAGAAGAATTACAATCACGATGGAGAAATTGTTGTATCTTGCTCCGATGGACGTTCATTGTCTATTAGTGAAGAAATCAAAGCAAAAGTGGAAAAAGAATATTCAGATTCTGGTTGGTTTAGTTGGGAAAAATTGTTGTATCATGCTGGTATTGTATGTTCTTATGAATATGATAATCTATCTATATCATTATATTTTAATAATTGGGATGAAAAATTAAAAAAAGTTAAAAAGTTTATTAATAATATTGGTATTGATGATTGTGGTAATTTAGTGTATGATTGTGATGGAAGGATATTAAATATTTCGCCTAATTTTAATGTATTAACAGAATATGGAAAGGGTTGGAAATATATTTATCGTTTTGATTTTAATCAAGAAAATATATGTAAACTATCATTTCGTAATAAGAGAAGTATTGGCGATAGACAAGCCGAATTATTAATTGATGAAAATGAAGTGGTATTGATAGAAGAAAATGATAGATATAATAATGAAATAATTGAGGATAATATTTCGTTATTGGAGAAGGATAAAAAGTTGATTGAACATACAATGGAGGAAAGTAAAACTGATTATCCGATTAAAAAGTTACAAGAAATAATACATGATTTAGATGTAAAAATAAATGGTGAGAGAACACTAAAAAAAGTGTATGATATAGCATTAGATATTTTTTCTAAAACCAATGATATGTTGAATATAAGAAATCTGTTTGTGGAACAAAAGATAGCAGATTATATATTTTCAGAAACTGAATTATTATTAATAATAAATCTTTTAAAAGATATTGTTGAAAAACTAAATGAGGAGAAGGAAAGAAAGATTAATGAAGTGATGGAAGGGTTATCTGAAGAAGAATTAAAAGTGTTGAGAAAGAAAATTGGTAAATAATGAAATAATCTTTGCCACATTTTAATTTTTTTCTGATATATTTATTCCATGGTTAAGGAAAAAAAACAAGTAATTATTGTTTATGTTTTTACAAAAAGTGCTCAATTTTTATGAGCTCTTTTTAGTAAGTAGGAAAGGGGATTGGGAAGTCTCCCCATAAAATTATAATTTGTATATACAAATTCAGTGCTGGCTATACCATAAATTGATACATTTTCATGCATTGTTTTTATGCTTTTTTTAGACCTTTTGTACTTCAGTTTTAGGAATTAATACTAAAACATCAACT
>JAFWHR010000010.1 GCA_017511945.1 Bacilli bacterium
AATTTCTTTACTTGAGCATCTGTAAATAATATTTTAGACATTATTACCACCAACTTTCTTATATTATACAATAAGACATAATAAAAACCTATAAAGTGGGTCTCTCTTTTTTTTAGAGTCCACTTTATAGGTTACATTTTAGCCCATCTATAAGTATTTTTTTATTTTGTCAAATTCTCTATCTTTTTCTAAGTCTGTATCTTTTAGCTGTTCAAACAGTTTTTTACTCTTTCTATCTAGCTTTCTAGGAATTACTACTTTTAGAGTGATGTACATATCTCCTTTTCTTCTATAGTTTACATCTTCTATTCCTTTGCCTTTTAATCTAAGAACATCTTGGTTTTGACTTCCTTGTGGTATGGTAAGTTTTACTGGTGAAGATAGTGTCGGCACTTCTTTTTTACATCCAAGTACTGCATCTGTTATAGTTATTGGAAACTCTAGATGTATGTCATTTCCATCTCTTACGAATAATGGATGTTTTTTTACATTAAATTCTAAATATATATCGCCGTTAGGTCCTCCATTCGTTCCGGCTTCTCCTTTTCCTTTTATTCTAAGTTGATTTCCGGTATCGACTCCGGCTGGTACTGTCACTTCTATATCTTTGTTTGCTCTTATTTTTCCATTTCCCTTACATTTAGAACATGTTTCTTCAAATATTTCTCCTTTTCCACCACATTTTGAACATGTAGTTTGACTTTGGAATGCACCAAATAATGTCTGTCTATTTTCTACGGTAACTCCTCTACCTGAACATTTATCACATTTTTTTGAACCGTGACCTCCTTTTCCGTTACAAGAGTCACATGTATCATTTAATGTTAAATTAATAGTCTTTTTACATCCAAATACTGCCTCTTCAAATTCTAAATCAACTCTGACGATTGAGTCTCTTCCTTTTGTCTGTCTATTTCCTCCAAAGCCAAAATTTCCAAATCCGTCAAATCCAGAAAATGAACTTCTAAATCCACCTCCAAAAAGATCATTTAATATATCTCCTAGATCGATATCTGAGAAGTCAAATCCTGCTCCTCCGTTCATTTGATCAAAGGCTGAGTGACCAAATTGATCATACTGTTTTCTTTTGTTTTCATCTGACAGTACAGCATAGGCTTCCTGAGCTTCTTTAAATTTTTCAGCAGCATCTGGTTCTTTTGAAACGTCTGGATGGTATTTTTTAGCGAGTCTTCTAAAAGCTCTTTTTATATCATCTTGCGCGGCATCTTTTGATACTCCTAGGACTTCATAATAATCTCTTTTTTCCATTTTATTCACCTACTTCATATATGTTTTTAAACTCTTTTATGGCATCTTTAAACATGTCTAATGCACTTTGTATGACCTCTGGGTTGTTCATATCTACTCCGGCTTTTTTTAGTTCATCTACTGGGTCCATAGAACCACCTAATTTTAAGAAATCTAGATATTTTTCTTTAGCTTCATCTTTTCCTTCTAATATGCCGTTTGCGATATAGCATGCGGCTGCTAGTCCAGTTGCATACTGATAAACGTAGAAATTATAATAGAAATGTGGTATTTTTTCCCACTCATATCTTATCTCTTCATCTGATATCATAACGTTTCCAGAGTATTTTTTATACAGTTCATAGTATTTATCTGATATGAATTTACTTGTTAGAACTTCTCCTTTAGATTCTGATAGATGCATCTGTTTTTCAAATTCAGCAAACATGGTTTGTCTTATTATCGAACCTTTAAACAGTTCCATTAAACTATCTAGAATATTCAGTTTTTCACTTTTATCATTTGTCGTTTTTAATATGTGTTTAGCAAGGAGAATCTCATTTACTTGAGATGCTACTTCTGCGACAAATATTTTATATCCGTGATAGATATATGGATTGTTTTTTATAGAGTAATATGAGTGCATAGAGTGGCCTAATTCGTGGGCAAGAGTGGATACATCATTATACTTTTCATTATAATTTAATAAGATATAAGGATTTGATGTATAACATCCTGATGAATATGCCCCTCCTCTTTTTCCTCTATTTGGATATACGTCTATCCATCTATCTGTAAAGGCATGTTTTAAATCTTCTATGTATTTGTCCCCTAACACTTTTAAAGATTCTAAAATTAATGTTTTTGCCTCTTCAAATGTATATTTTTTATTTGTCTCTGGTAATAATGGTGTATATATATCATATATATGGATTTCATCTAATTTTAACACTTCTTTTTTTAATTTGTAATATTCATCCATAATACTTAAGTTTTTATGAACTGTATCAATTAGGTTATCATATATACTTTCACTTATATTTCCACTAAATAGTGCGGCCTGCCTTGCACTTTTATAGTTTCTTATTTTGGCATTTGTATTCATGTAGTTTACATAAGATGAATACGCTTTAGCAAATGTGTTTTGCATGTTTTCATACTGTTTATATAATTTATAAAATGCATCTTTTCTAACTGATCTGTCGCTATTTGTAATGTATACTGAAAAGTTAGTGTTTGTTAGTTCTTCGTTGTTATTTAACTTTCCAAATTTTATGTCTGAATTACATAGATATGATGAAATTTCTTCGAAAGAATTGAGTGGGCTTGATAATAGTGATAATATTTTTTCTTCTTTTTCTGATAAAACGTGTTTTTTTGATCTTAAGAGATTTTTAAACTCGTATTCATACATTTTAAATTCTTCGTTTTTTAAGAAGTTTTCAATATCTTTTTCATCTAACTTCATAAGTTCTGGAACTATATATGATGTTACTGACGAAACTTTTGTTGATAGGTTATCAACTTTTCCACTGATTTCTTGATATTTAAAATTTGTAACGTCTTCATCGAATTTTAATGATGAATAATTAACTACTGATTCAAATTTTTTAGAAAATTCTTCATCAAATTTTAAGAATTCTAATATGTCGTTAACGTTATTTAGTTTACCTTTAAAGTCTATATATTTTTTATAGTTTTCTTCTAAATATTCTAAATCTTTATTAAATGTTTCCTCATTTTTATATAAGCTGGATAAATCCCACTTCATGCTTTCTTCTATTTCATCTCTATTTTTCATTATTTTCTCCTTATCCTAGAAGAAGTTCTAGTTATCTAGAACTTCTTTATTTTTCTTCGTATTCTGCATCTTTTACATTACTTTTTTCATCTTTATCTTCTGTTTCTGCATCTTTATTTTCACTATTTTCTTTGGCCATTTCTTCATATACTTTAGCTCCTAGAGCCATGGCTTTTTCATTTAGTTTATCTTTTTTTGTTTTGATGTCTTCTATATCGTCTTTGTTTAGTGCTTCTTTTAACTCTTTAATTAAATTTTCTGCTTCTTTTTTATCTTTTTTATCTATTTTATCGCCTAAATCTTTTATTGCTTTTTCTGTCATGAATATTGTCTGTTCTGCTTCGTTTTTAGTGTCAGCTTCTTCTTTTCTTTTTTCATCTGCTGCTTTATTAGATTCTGCTTCTTTTACCATCTTATCTATCTCATCATCTGAAAGATTAGTAGATGCGGTAATTGTAATAGACTGCTCTTTGTTTGTTCCAAGGTCTTTTGCTTTAACATTTACGATACCATTAGCATCTATATCAAATGATACTTCAATTTGTGGTACTCCTCTTGGTGCGGGTGGTATGTTAGTTAATTGGAAGTTTCCTAAAGTTTTATTATCTGCAGCCATTGGTCTTTCACCTTGAAGTATGTGAATATCTACAGCTGGTTGATTGTCAGCAGCGGTTGAGAATACTTGTGATTTACTTGTTGGAATTGTAGTATTTCTTGGAATTAGTACTGTACATACTCCTCCTAATGTCTCAATACCAAGTGAAAGTGGAGTTACGTCTAATAGTACTATGTCGTTAACTTCTCCAGTTAATACTCCTCCTTGGATAGCTGCACCCATTGCGACAACTTCATCTGGATTAACTCCTTTTGATGGATCCATGCCTAATTCTTTTTTGATTAATTCTTCTACTTTTGGCATTCTAGTAGATCCACCTACTAATAGTATTTTATCTATTTCATTTTTACTTACATTTGCATCTTTTAATGCTTTTCTAACTGGCTCTAGTGTAGAGTCCATCAAATCTTTAGTTAAGTCTTCGAATTTAGCTCTTGTAAGGTTCATCTCTAGGTGAACTGGTCCATTATCTCCTTGTGAAATAAATGGTAAAGATATGTTAGTTGTACTTACACCACTTAAATCCTTTTTAGCTTTTTCTGCAGCATCTTTAAGTCTTTGCATAGCCATTTTATCTTTAGATAAGTCAATACTGTTTTCTTTTTTGAATTCATCTACTAGGTAGTCTATTATCTTTTCATCGAAGTCATCTCCACCTAGTTTGTTATTTCCACTTGTTGAAAGTACTTCAAATACTCCATCTCCAATGTCTAGGATAGAAACATCGAATGTACCTCCTCCTAAGTCATATACTAATATTTTTTCTGGTTTATCTTGCTTGTCTAGTCCGTATGCTAGTGCGGCAGCTGTTGGTTCATTGATGATTCTCTCTACTTCAAGTCCAGCAATTTTACCAGCATTTTTAGTTGCCTGTCTTTGAGCATCGTTGAAGTATGCAGGAACTGTAATTACTGCACTTTTTACTTCTTCCCCTAAATATGATTCAGCAGTTTTCTTTAAATCTCCTAGAATCATTGCACTTACTTCTTCTGGTTTATACTCTCTTCCGTTTGCTTTAACTGTTTTCTTTGTTCCCATTAATCTCTTAATAGAAGCGATTGTATCAGGATTTGTAACCATTTGGTTTTTAGCAGCCTGACCTACTATTATCTCTCCATTTTTAAATGCAACTACAGATGGAGTTGTTCTTGATCCTTCAGCATTAGCAATTACTTTTGCCTCTCCTCCATCGAAAATTGAAACGCAACTGTTTGTCGTTCCTAAATCAATTCCTATTGTCTTACTCATAAATAATCATTCCTTTCATTCACTGACCTTTACCATTGCAGGTCTAATAACTTTTTCTTTTAATATGTAACCCTTTTGCATAACTTCTACTACCATTCCTGGGCTTACATTTTCTACTTTTTCTGTCAAAACTCCCTGATGTATTTTTGGGTCAAATTCTACATTTGTTTTATCTATTGCCTTTACATCGTATTTTTTTAATACGTCTTCTAAGTGACAGTATATCATTTTAAAGCCCGCTAGAAACTTAGATAATTCATCTTCTAGATTTGTATCATCTAAATCTATTGCTCTTTCGAAGTTATCTACTATTGGAAGTAGATCTTTTACCATATCTTCACTGGCGTATTTAAGCATATTAGATACTTCTTCATCTTTTCTCTTTCTATAATTTATGTTATCGGCTTTAGATTTAAGTAGCGCCTCTTCTAATTCTTTTATCTTCTTAATGTCTTCTTCATTATGTTTTATCTTTTTTTTCTTTGGCTTTTCTTGCTTTTTTTCTACTGTTTTCTTTTTTTCTTCTTTTTCCATTTCATCACTCTTTTCCAATATTTTCTTTTATGTAATTTAGAAGTGCCTCGGCTTTGTCATACTGCATTCTCTTTGGTCCAATTAGAGCAATTGTACCTTCTTCTCCATCTTTGTAGTAATAGGTTTTGATAATTGAAATATCATCATCTATGTTATTTTCACTACCGATGTAAACTTTAATTTCATCATTATCCTCTTTGATATTCCTAATTATCTCTCTGTCTTCGAATTTGCCTAGGAGTTTTCTAATTTTATCTGCATCGTTGAACTCCGGCTCCATAAGTAGATTTCTCGCACCACTCATTTTGATGTCATCTTTTGGTGTGAAGTCACTAAATGCATTATAGAAAGCATTATATAGAGCTTCGTGTTGTTTGACGTATTTATCTATTACTGGTTTTACGTCGAACTCTAGTACACTACTAACTTCATTTAGTGGTACACCTATTATTAGTTTACTAATTATATCAATCGTCTTTTTTATCTCGGCTTTACTTACACTTTCATCTATTACGACATTTCTATTTTCAACGTGTCCTTTATCTGTTATCACTATCGCAATCATCTTGTTGTTAGCTATTGGTACTACTTCAACTTTAGCTATTTTGTTATCTGATGATGAAGATCCTAAAACGACGGCTGTATAGTTCGTAAGTTCGGATACGATTTCCATACTTTTACTTATGGCATCACTAAGTACTAATGCATTGTTAGAAAATATCTGTTGTAGTTTAAGCATATCTTCACCACTGAGGTCCTTTGGTACCATGATATTGTCGACATAATATCTGTAACCTAAATCTGAGGGAACTCTTCCTGATGAAATGTGCGTTTTTTCTAAGAGGCCTCTACTCTCTAGAGCAGCCATTTCGTTTCTTACGGTTGCGGATGAGCATTTTAACTTTTTGCAAAGTGCTTTTGAACTAACCGGTTTAACTGTCTTTATATAATTTTCGACAATCAATTTCAAAAGTTCTTCCTGCCTATTTGTAAGCATATCATCACCTCTTACTACACATTATATGCTTTTTTAGCACTCTTATTCCACGTGTGCTACTTAAGTATATCACTCTTTTTTAGCACTGTCAATAGATGTGTGCTAATTTTTTTATTTTATTTTACATTACTATTATTTCTTTAAAATAAAAGGTTTTACATTATGTTTTACACTTTGTCGAACTAATGTAGGTCTTTGTAGAATAATACTTTTATAATATATATAATAAACCCCTGTTTCTAGCAATTAAGAAACAGGGGTTATAGTAATATACTATTTTATTAATAGGATTTCAGATTCTTAGAAACGGCGCGAGACTGACTACTACTCAAGGCAATCCGAAGAGCCGCTGTTATTGGCACGACAAAACACGTAGTCAGATGAACCAGCAAGAGCATAACCATTTGAAATAGCATACAAAATTCCAAGGCCGCCGCCACTACATCTAGCGCTAGAATCATCGAAACTGGTGCAAGTTATTGTTCCTGCATCTTTTAGTGTTCCTAAAAGACCCTTATTAGCACTCCATGTAGATCCATCAGAACTTGCTTTCATACAGTACTGAGTATCGTCTATTACAAAACATGCATAATTAGCAGTTACATTTCCTCCTTCTACATCATGACCTAAAAAGTAATTTCTTCCTGTAAGTTCTGTAGAGTCTTGTACCCAGTTCGTTGTATCTGCAACTTGTCCTAATGAAACTTGACTTCCTGTATGATATTCGTAGTAGTCTGGTACAAAAGTCTGATCTATTGTGCGTGCTGGTGTGACAGGAGCTGGTGAATCATTTGTCTGTGAGAAATTGAGTTGTGCTGTTATATTAGTTGTAAGTCCAGATCCAGTTGGCTGAGTATTTATATCATTATATGATACTATTACTGTTATTGTAGTCTCATCATTAGGTGCAAGTACTATTGGTGAAGTAGAAAGTGATGCATTTGTTGGACTTGTCACTACTGCAATTGCACTGTTTCCTCCTGTTAGATTTATGCTATCTAGTTTAGCATTCAAAGTTCCCTTATTTTCTACTACTACATCATATGATATAGTTGATTTTCCTGGTGTAATTAAATTACATGCAAATGTTGCAACTAGATTACTTGTCTTTTCTGCTAAAGTACTTGTCGCATCAACCGCATTCTTATAAGTTACACCATTATCTTTAATATGTACATACCAGTTACTTGATATCTCAGATGTACCATTAATTTGTAGCTGACTACTAAATGCGGCAAATCCCACTACCAT
>JAFWHR010000011.1 GCA_017511945.1 Bacilli bacterium
GTCTCCCCATAAAATTATAATTTGTATATACAAATTCAGTGCTGGCTATACCATAAATTGATACATTTTCATGCATTGTTTTTATGCTTTTTTTAGACCTTTTGTACTTCAGTTTTAGGAATTAATACTAAAACATCAACTCAATTATTGTATTGTCTTCAAAGTATGGATAACTTATAATTCCATCTACGTAAAAATACTGTATCATATTATATAAAATAAAAACTTACGAACTATTACAGTCCGTAAGTTGTATTCAAATGGAGCAACTGACCAGAATCGAACTGGCATCTTAGCCTTGGCAAGGCCACATACTAACCGTTGTACTACAGCTGCACATTTACATTATATAATATTTTATTATAGAAGTAAAGAAAAAATTATATATTTGAAGTTTTGGCAATATATGATAAAATAAATTTGAGGGATAAAATGGAAAAAATAAAAGGACTTACTGAAAAAGAAGTGCATGATTTGAAAGAAAAAGGGCTTGTAAATTATAAGTCTGATGTAAAAACTAAGTCGATAAAACAGATAATTTGTGGAAATGTTTTTACACTTTTTAATTTTTTAAACTTTGGATTAGCACTTGCTATCTTTTTCACAGGATCATATAAGAATTTGCTCTTTTTAGGTGTTGTTTTTTGTAATACAATTATCTCTACAGTTCAGGAGATAAGAAGTAAAATAACTGTCGATAAGCTATCTTTAATGAATGAAAGTAAAACTACTGTAATAAGAGGTGGAGTAGAAAAAGTTATAAGCATATATGATATAGTACTAGGTGACATTATAAAATTAACTCCTGGCAGTCAAATTCCAACCGACTGCACTTTAATAGATGGTGATGCTTTAGTTAATGAATCACTTATAACTGGTGAAGAAGAGCCAGTGGAAAAGAAAAGTAAATCTAATCTTTTTTCTGGAAGTTTTATAATTAGTGGAACTTGCTACGGTAAAGCAATACATGTCGGAAGAGATAATTACGCTTCTACAATTGCTTTAGAGGCTAAATACATTAAAAAGGTTAACTCTGAAATTATGAATTTTATCAATAAAATAATTAAATATATTTCGATTGCTATCGTGCCTATTGGAATTATGCTTTTATTAAATCAGATGAATAAGATGGAGCTTAACGATGCGATAATTGGAACAGTAGCAGCTTTAATAGGAATGATTCCAGAAGGACTAGTACTTCTTACAAGTACAGTTTTAGCTATTAGTATTATGAGACTTGCTAAGTATAAAGTTTTAGTTCAGGAATTATACTGTATCGAGACTTTAGCTCGGGTTGACACTTTATGTTTGGATAAAACTGGGACAATTACAGAGGGGGTTATGGAAGTTTCTGAAATAGTTCCTTTGAATGGAGTTAAAATGATTGATATTACAGATGCACTTGGACTTATGAGTTATCATTTAGATGGAGATAATCAGACGATGAATGCTATAAGTGCAAAATACTCCAGAAAAAATGATTATGAGGTGTTAAAAAAAGTGCCATTTTCTTCAAAGAATAAATGGTCTGGAATTTCATTTGAAAAGGTGTCTTATGTAATAGGTGCTCCTGATATAATATGTGACTATAAGATAAAAGAATTAGATGACTATACTAACTATAGGGTAGTCATGTTATGCAAAACGAATAAGGTACTAGATAGATCTCTACCTGACAATTTAAAACCGATGGCTTTAATTGTTATTAACGATAAGGTTAAAAAAGATGCTAGGGCAATACTTAATTATTTTAAAGAAGAGGGTGTAGATATTAAACTTATATCTGGCGATAATCCCATAACAGTTGCATCGGTTGCTGAGAGAGTAGGGGTTGAGAATATCAAATATATAGATATGAGTAAAACTAAACTAGAAATATCAGATATAGTAGAAGAGTATAACATATTTGGAAGGGTAACGCCTCAACAAAAAAAACAGATTATAACCCACTTAAAAGAAAAAGGTCATACTGTTGCGATGACAGGTGATGGGGTAAATGATATATTAGCTTTAAAGGAATCTGATTGTAGTATAGCGATGAATAATGGGTCTGATGCTGCTAGGTGTGTATCGCAATTAGTTCTTTTGGATTCTAATTTTTCATCTATGCCTAAAGTAGTTGCTGAAGGAAGAAGAAGTATAAATAACATTCAAAGGTCATCTTCACTATTTTTATGTAAGACTTCTTATGCGACGCTTTTAGCTATAATATTTACATTTTTAGGTAGAGCGTACCCTTTTATGCCTATACAGCTTACTTTAACTAGTACATTAACTATAGGTATTCCATCATTTATTTTAGCTCTAGAGCCCAATAATGAGAGAATAAATGGAAGTATGATTATAAATGTTTTAAAGAAATCTCTTCCAACAGCTTTAACTATAGTATCTACGATTTTGCTCATAATGATTCTTCCTGGATTTGTTAGACTTTCTAAAGATGAGATATCTACGTTGTGTGTCATTGCAACTGGACTTACTGGTTTTATACTACTTTATAGAATATGTGTTCCTTTTAATTCTATTAGAAGAATACTATTTATAGGTTTAATAATTGCCTTTATTATAGCTTTAATATTTTTAAAAGATCTTTTTTCACTTGTAGTACTAACACCTAAATTACTAATTATATCAACTTCTTTATTTGCCTTAGATATAATGCTGTTTAACTTCTACACTAAATTATTTTATAAAGTAGCAGACAAGATAAAATAAATCTTGTCTTTTCATTTTGGAAAATACTCTAAATCCATTGACATAATCTTCATTTAAGATGTATAATCATTTTGTGAGTAGGGTGGTTTAATGGAAGCATTAGAGAAGCAAAATTTAGTAAATAGAATAAGTAATATCTATCCAGATCACACTTTGTGGATTAAAGAACAATTCGGTAAGAAAAAGTTCATGTACACGAGTGGTAGGATAGTTTTTATAGATGTACCTGGAAGAAATTTAAAAAGACAGATTGAAATTCCATCAAAAGAAGACCCTAGTTATAAAAATGCTTGGATAAATGTATATAACCACTGTTTAGACTATTTAGAAGGTTCTATTAATGTAGCTTGTCTAGAAAATAAGTTTATCCAGAGGATGGGAAATAGTTGGACACTCAATGGTCATACTATTTTTTGGCCTAAATATAATCCTAAAACTGCTGATTATGCAAGGGGACTTGAGAAGATTTTAGATGAATATATGTATGTCAAAAAGAAATACATAGAACTTCATTCTAAACGCAGTAAGGGTCTTGTAGTTAGAAAGACGGAAGTTAAGTTAGACACTCCAAGACCTATTAGAGAAAATAGGGCTTTGAGAAGAGAAAAGAACTATATTAAAAATCTAGATATCAAGTATCAAAATTTATCTGCTTCTGAAAAAGATAAACCTTTAAAAACTGATGAAATAAGTGTCAATAATGAAGATAAATTTTTAAAAGTAAATGATATAAGTTCCAATAAAGAAAAACATGTAAAATTAGAAGAAGTTATAGATAATAAAGTAAAAATACATAAGATATCAGATGGTGATATATTAAATGGTAAGGACATCAGAAAACTTAAAGATACTTCAGATATGGTTTTAATTACATGTATGAATGTTTTAAATCCGAAAGAGGAAGATATTTTTCTCGAAAATAGTTCAAAGTGTAGAGACGCAAATCTTTCTACAGGCGCATTTATATATGGTGTTTCAACTGATGAAAAAGAAGCTGTTCAAGAACTTAAAAGACTATTTAATATGCTCAATAATATGAAAAGTGATTTTTCAGGTTTTATAGTATACTCAGTAAATAATGAATACATAATTAAAAATAGAGATAGTGATATTAAACTTTTAAATTTCATTAACATGTATAACTCTATTATGAGATTGTTTAAGAAGATGGGGTATACTCCAACTCTTTCTATGAATTTAAGCAGTAAAAGAATTATTGATGACATAAACAGAAGATATAACATGCAGAATGAAAATGACATTATGTATGTAGTAGTAGTTAGAGATTTAGAACAAGTTTCTAAAGATTCATCAGTTATAGTTGTCGATCCTTGGAATGATTTTGATTTAGTCAATGTTAAAAATAAAGAGATTTTAGATAAAATTAGTGAAAAGAAGTCAAAAGTGAAACAGTAAAAAAAAGAGATTTATTTCTCTTTTTTATAACTGTTTACGTATATTTTATTAAGTCTTTCATCTGGATAATGTCTATCTAAAAATACAGATATTTCATTAGTAGCTTTAATTCCTTTTTCTCTTTCTTTTTGCCTTAGACATGCACTTACAGATATTACGCAGTTAAAAGCCATAAAAAGTGCGAGTGAGACAGTTAATATGTTTCCAAATTCAAGTGGAATGCTTTCAACCATCTTTGATAAATATGGATAAATTATTTTGACGAAGACTATAGCTAAAATTCCCCAGAAAAACATTATGGCTATACTGGTTCTACCATTAAAATTTAGAAATTGATCGCTATAATCCCAGGCAACTGTACCAAATACTTTTTCTTGGACAAGTGAACACACATATTCACAAAATCCTCCAAGGCCCATTCCCGTTAAAAATAATTTAATGGGATTTTTGATGTTTACTATTGATGCGAATACTAATGCCCCTAAACCATATACCGGATTAAATGGACCATATATTAGGGCACTTCTACTGACTATTTCACCGTGTTGGATAAAATGGTATGACATCTCCCAAATTGTTCCAAATACACATCCGAAAAGGAAAATCCAAAATAATTTTTTGGCATTTATCCCCTCAGCAAACTTCTTACTACTCATAAAAAACACCCCTTTAAAAGTTTTTTACGTCTTTAGTATATATTTAAAAGTATTAATTGTCAAATCTACAAAAATGAGGTATAATTTGAGTGTATAGGAGGATATTTAATATGAAAAAGTATTTATTATTTTTAGTCCCATTATTATTTATAGGTTGTAGTAGTGGAGAGGAAGTTAACTGTAATATCAACGGGAAAGACGCTAAATTTACTTTGAAAGATGGAATGATATCTAAATATGAATTAGATGGAAAAAAAGTTTCTAATAGAGAAGTTGATGAGATTAATGGACTTAATTTTACTTCTAGTGATAATAATACTGAAGGAAGAGAAACTTTAGAGAAGTACGTAAATTCATTAGGAGGTTACTGTGAGAAGTAAAAAGAAAAAGGTAAAAGTTTTAAGAATATTATTATTACTTTTACTTTTAGGTGGGATAGTTTTTTTAGGGTATAAATTAACTATAAAAAAATCTAACCAAAAAACTGTTAAAAAAGAAGTTAAAGAGGTCAAAGAAGAGACTAAAACTTCAAAACTAAGTTTGGTTATGGTAGGTGATGCTTTGCTTCACAGTTCGGTATATAAGGATGCGTATAAAGATGGGGTGTATGATTTTTCTTCTCAAATAGAACTTATTAAACCTATTGTTCAAAATTTCGATTTAGCCTTTTACAATCAGGAGACTGTACTTGGAGGAACTGAACTTGGTCTATCTGATTATCCGACATTTAATTCACCAAAAGAATTTGGTGACAATATGATAGATGCTGGATTTAACATAGTAAATTTGGCTACTAATCATACTATGGATAGAGGAGAAAAGGCTATAGTTTCATCTAATGAGTATTGGAAATCTAAAGAAGATACAGTGTTATCAGCTGGAACTTATTCTTCAGAAGAGGAAGCAACTAAAATACCGATTAAAGAAAAAAACGGGATAAAGTATGCGATGCTTTCTTATACATATGGAACTAATGGCATTCCAGTTCCGCAAGGGAAAGAGTATTTAGTAAATATATACAGTGATGAAAAGGCAAAATCAGATATTGAAAAAGTTAGAGATAAAGTAGATTTACTTTTAGTTTCTATGCACTGGGGAGTAGAATATCAATCTGAACCAAATGAAGAACAAAAAAGAGAAGCAGAGTATTTATCTTCACTTGGAGTTGATGTAATAATTGGAACTCATCCTCATGTCATTCAGCCTGTAACTTATATAAATGATACTTTGGTCATTTATTCACTTGGAAATTTTATATCTGCTCAAGATACTGATGGTGATTATAACTGTATGGTTGAACTTATGAGTTCAGTTGATGTAGTTAAAGAAACTAAAGGAAAAAATAGTAAAATCAGACTTGAAAATTTAAATAATGAACTACTTTACAACTATTTTAAAAAAGGTGGAAAGTGGTATGACTTTAAAGTTATCCCATTTAGCCAGATGAATCAAAATTACAATTCGGATTATGTGAGATTACATCAAAAATATTCGGCTGTCGTTAAGAAATACGATCCAAATATACCTGTTAAAGAATTACAGTGATTGGACTTAAGTGTCCAGTCTTTTTTTTAAAAGTGTAAAGTAGAAAAATATTTTTTAAAACTATTTACAAATAAAACTACTAATAGTAAAATAGTGTTATAAAGTGGGGGAAAGTGGGTGATTATATGTTTATGGGAGAATATCATCAGAAAATAGATGAAAAAGGAAGACTCATTATACCTGCAAAACTTAGATATGATTTAGGTGAAAATTTTATAATAACTAGAGGTTTAGATGGATGTTTATTTGTCTATCCTAAAAATACTTGGGAAAGTATAATTGAGGAATATAAGAATTTACCTAATGTAAAAGATACTAGAAATTTTATGAGGATTTTCCTATCTGGGGCAAACTGTGAGAATTTAGATAGGCAGGGAAGAGTAAACATATCATCACCACTGATTAATCACGCTGATTTAAGTAAAGAGTGCATAGTTATTGGTGTTGGAGATAGAATTGAAATATGGTCCTCTGATAGATGGAAAAAATTGAATGAGGAAAATGAGGATAACTTTTCTTTAATAGCTGATAAACTTTTTAAAGATATTTTAAATTAGGGGGAATATAAATGCATATAAGTGTCTTATTAAATGAGAGTATTTATTATTTAAATTTAAAAGAGGATAGTGTTATTGTTGATTGTACACTTGGTCTAGGTGGACACAGTAGTGAGATTTTAAAAAGAATTAAAAAGGGATTTTTATATGCATTTGATCAAGATGAAGAGATAATTAAAAAAGCTGATGAGAGACTTAAGATAATAGGAAACAACTATAAAATTATAAATAAAAATTTTGTAAACATAGACGTTATAGATGAAAAGGTAGATGGGATATTATTTGATTTAGGAGTATCATCACCTCAGTTAGATGAGGATTATAGAGGTTTTTCTTTTCATAAAGATGCAGTGCTTGATATGAGGATGGACAAAAGACAAGAGTTAGATGCTAGAAAAGTAGTAAATGAATATTCATATGAAAAACTTTTAAAAATATTTAAAGAATACGGTGAAGAGAAGTATGCAAGTTCTATTGCAAAAGCTATTGTTAGAGAAAGAGATAATAGAGAGATAAATACTACTTTAGAACTATCAGAAATAATTAAAAATAACGTTCCCGAAAGTTATAGGAGAAAATCTCATCCATCAAGAAAGGTATTTCAAGCGATTAGAATTGAAGTAAACGATGAGTTAAACGTATTTGAAAAAGCTTTAAATAAGGCTTTAAATATGTTAAAATTAAATGGAAGAATATGTGTGATTACATTTCATTCGCTAGAAGATAAAATATGTAAGAAAGTATTTAATGAGGTAAGCAAACTTCCCAAAGAATTAAAAAGTTTACCAGTAATTCCTAAAGATTATTTACCTAAATATAAAGTGATTGCCAATGTAGTTCCATCAGATGAAGAGATAAAAAACAACAGAAGATCACGTAGTTCAAGACTTAGAGTAATAGAAAGGGTTAGATAATATGGCTAGAAAGAAAAAAAATAAAGTTACTAAAGGAGAGGTGCTTCTATATACAGTAGCCGCACTTTCATTTATACTTATGCTCGGGCTTAAGATTTTTTGCGGGGCTTCTATTGGTGAGATGAAGATGAGTATTGAGGAAACTAAATATAAAATTGATACTCAGAAAAAGAAAAATGAGAGTTTAACTATGAAGGTAAATGAACTTACATCATTTGAAAACGTAAAAAAAGTTACTGAGGAAATGGGGCTTGCGTACAATAATGATAGTATAATCGTCATAGATGAGTAGGTGAAAAAATGACAAAAAATAAAAGAGAGTGGAAATATCCTAAAAAAGTGTTTTTATGTATGCTATTTGTAATTTTGACTCTTTTTGGAAAGTATTGTTATTTAGCTTTGTCTTCGAATATCAACGGAAGAGATATAAAGGTTTTTGCTGAAAATAGAAATACTGTTTCAAAATCTTTAAAGGCTAAAAGGGGTACTATATTTGACTCTGAGGGAAATATTTTAGCTCAAAATGTCACATCTTATACTTTAGTTGCCTATTTGGATGAATCTAGATCGACTAAAAATAAAATTAATCATGTAAAAGATATAGATAAAACTGCACGAGAACTTGCAGTAGTTTTAGAGTCTGATGAAAATGAGATTAGAGAAAAAATAAAAAATGGAAAAGATAAGAAGAAATATCAAGTAGAACTTGGAACGATAGGAAAGAATATATCAGAGATTAAAAAAAGTGAGATTGAGAATTTGAATCTTCCTGGAATAGATTTTGAAGAGAATGATAAAAGATATTATCCAAATGGCGATTTTGCTTCTTACATTTTGGGGTATGCAAAAACAAATGAGATGGAAGATGAAGATGGGAAAATAATAAGTTCAATTGATGGTGAACTTGGAATTGAAGCTAAATTTGACAAAGAATTAAAGGGTACTGATGGATTTTATAAGTATCAACAAGATCGTTTTGGCTATAAGATACCTGATACTGCTGAAACTAGGGTTGAAGCTTTAGATGGAAAAAATGTCTATTTAACTATAGATGCGAATATTCAAAGATTTACTGAAACTGAAATTAAAGATATTCAAAATAAATATGCACCTGAATGGGTATTTATGGCAGTTATGGATGCTAAAACGGGTGATATATTATCTTCAGCTTCTTCTCCTTCTTTTAATCCTAATTTGAGAGATTTATCCAGTTATCAAAATCCATTAGTGTCAGTTCCTTTTGAACCCGGGTCTACGATGAAAACTTATACTTACATGTGTGCGATAGATAAGGGCTCATATGATGGAAGTGCACTATTTTCATCAGGTACTATAGAAGTACTTGATGCAGTTATTAAAGATTGGAATAATACTGGATGGGGAGTTATAAATTACGATAAAGGATTTGAGTATTCATCAAACGTCGGTGTAACTACTATGATAGGAAAGTTTTTAAACAAAGATGAACTTAAAGATTGTTTTAAAAAGTATGGATTTGGGTCAGCAACAGGTGTTGATCTATCTAAAGAGGTATCTGGAACTCTCGGGTTTAAATATCCAGTTGAGGTTGCCAATGCTACATTTGGACAGGGTGTTACAACTACTCCGATTCAGCATTTAAAAGCTCTTTCAATGATTGCAAATGGTGGAAGACAGTTGACTCCACATGTAGTTGAAAAAGTTGAAGATCCTAATACTAAAAAGATAACTTACGAAAGAAAGGTTGAAAGTTCGGAGAAACTTGTAAATGACAACACTATTAATAAAATCAAAGATTTAATGTATAACGTCGTTAATAGTGAAGATCCTGCTGCGACAGGTAAAAAATACTATATCGAAGGATTTAATGTAATAGGTAAAACGGGAACGTCTCAAATATACGATGAGGCTAGAGGAGGATATTTAAAAGGTGAAAATGATTATATATATTCATTTTCTGGTATGTTTCCTAAAGACAACCCTGAAGTTATCTTATATACTGCTGTTAAAAGGCCTAATGCACCTTCTTCTAATACTATAAGTGAATCTACGGTTAAGCTTATGAAAAATATTGCTAAATATAGAAATTTAGTTAGTGAGGGAAATAAGATCAATTCTGGAGTTACTTCATTGACATTAGATTCTTACATCAATAAGAAAACTAGTGATGTTAAAGGTATAATGGATTCAAATAAAATTCAGACAGTTATAATAGGTGATGGTGATAAAATAATTGATCAGTATCCGCAAAAAGGTGAAGTTGTTCTATCATATGATAAAGTGTTTTTAATAACTAATAAAGGGCAGAAAGTAATGCCTGATTTAAAGGGATATTCGAGGTCTGAGGCAATTTATCTTTTAAAAACTTTAAACATAAAATATGAACTTGAAGGATATGGACATGTTACTGAGCAATCAGTCCCACCAGGAACTATAGTTGGTGATGAGGCTGTTAAAATTAAATTGGATCAGGCAAATTGAAAAAGATTAAAAAATAATTTATAATATTTAGACAGGTGATAATATGGCAAATATATATTCGTTAGTTTACGTATCGAAAAATGGTGATAAAAAGGTAATTCCCTTTACTAAAGAAAAAGGCGTAGTTAGAGAAAAAATAGCTTTAACTACAATAGATAGTTATACTACTAATTTTTCTTCATGTGAAGAATTAATTAGTGACCTTAATAGTTTAGGCTATAATTTATCAGATGGTACATTTCAAATCCAGTATAATAATAAAGGCAAGGTTAAAAAAACTGAGGTTATATATAGTGACAAAAAACTTATTAAAAAAATTGCAGATGAAAATAATGGAAACAATATAATAAAAAAAGATTTGTTATATACGAGATATTTTCTTTATTTGATGAGAACTATTCAACTTGAACCGGAACTTTTTAAGTATTTAAAATCATATCACTACATTTCTCCTATGCTAGCTCAGTCTATTGGAGAGTATTTACACTATGTAGATTTGGAAATTGATATTGAGATGAATTATAGAAAAATTGAAATTAATAAATTTTTGACTCAGTATAAAACTATAAGAGAAATAGAAATTGGAATATCTAACTATAGAAAAAGAGGTGAGGTTTCTATTGATGACACACCGCTTACAAAACAAAAGAATATAGAAGAAGAACCTAGACAGTTAAAGTTATTTTAAGAAAATAAAGTAAAACAGTATAAATTCTGTTTTATTTTTGATATAATAAAATATGGTGAAAGCATGAACATATATGATTATTCAAAAAGTGATTTAGAAGAGTATTTTGAAAGTATTAATGAGAAGAGATATAAAGCTAAACAGGTATATGATTGGCTTTATAAAAAGAGGGTTAAATCTTTTGATGAGATGAGCAATATTAAAAAAGATATAATTCAAAAATTAAAGGAAGATTTTACTTTTAATACTATAGAAATAGTTAAAGTTCAAAACGGAAATGATGTTCACAAGTTTCTATTTAAACTTAAAGATAACAATTATATCGAAGCTGTTTTAATGAATCACGATTATGGTAATAGTCTATGTATATCAACTGAAGTTGGATGCAATATGGGGTGTGCATTTTGTGAAAGTGGTAGAGTTAAAAAGATAAGAGATTTAGAAGTTAGTGAGATGACTTGTCAAATATTACTTATAGAAGAGCATTTAAACATTAGGATATCTCATGTCGTACTTATGGGTATAGGAGAACCTTTTGATAATTTTGATAATGTTATGAAGTTTATTGACATTATAAATGATGATAATGGCATTTCTATAGGTTCTAGACATATAACTATATCGACATGTGGAATAGTACCTAAAATAAGAGAGTTTACTAAAATGCATAAACAGGTTAATTTAGCTATTTCACTTCATGCACCAAATGATAAACTTAGAAGTAAACTTATGAAGATAAATAAAGTATATCCTATTAGCGAAGTGATTAAAGCTGTTAAGGATTATTTGAAGGAAAATAATAGAAAAGTTACATTTGAATATATAATGCTTAAAGGTGTGAATGATAAGAAAGAACATGCTTTAGAACTATCTAAACTTTTAAAAGGTATGAATGCATACGTCAATCTGATTCCGTATAATGAGACTAGTCATATAGAGTTTAAACCTACTTTTAGAGATGAAATTATGAAATTTTATGATATACTTAAGAAAAATAGGATAAATGTTACAATTCGAAAAGAATTTGGAAGTGGGATTGATGCTGCCTGCGGACAGCTTAGAACAAAATATAAGGAGGATATTTAAATGGAATACTCGTATTTAACTGATCCAGGTAAGGTAAGAGATCACAATGAAGATAGTGTTACAATTGTTAAAAATGATTCTGGTGAGATATTACTTATTTTAGCTGATGGTATGGGTGGACACAAAGGTGGCGAGATAGCATCTTCCATTGCGGTTACTCATATAGGAAAGAGATTTACTGAGATAACTACTGTTGGAAATAGAGAAGATAGTATTAATTTTTTAAAGGAAATAGTAAGTGAAGCAAATATGCTTTTATATAAATATTCTAGTGAAAATCCAGAGAGTCAAGGAATGGGAACTACTTTAGTCATGGCTCTTTTGACAAAAGATTTTCTTCTTTATGGAAATATAGGAGATTCATCTGGATATGCGATTAAGGATGGTAAGATGTATAAGATAACAAATGATCATACTTTGGTAAATTTACTGGTTAAATCTGGTGAACTTACTGAAGAGGCTGCTAAAAATCATCCTAAGAAAAATGTCTTGATGAGGGCTTTGGGAGCAAACATGTCGGTTGAGATGGATGTGTTTGATGTTGAAAGAGATGTTGAAGGTATATTTTTGTGTAGTGACGGGCTGAGTAATATGCTTAGTATAGATCAGATAGAAAATGTTTTAAATAGCTCACTACCAATAGATGATAAACTTCAAAAGTTAATTAATAAGGCTAATAATAGAGGGGGAACTGACAACATATCAGTCGCTTATTTAAAAAAGGAGGTAGTTGAATGATAACTAGGGGTCAGATGATAAATGAAAGATATGAAATTATAAGAGCTATCGGAGAAGGAGGTATGGCTAATGTATATCTCGCACTTGATACGATATTAAATAGAAAAGTTGCAGTTAAAATACTGAGAGGTGATTTGGCAGAGGATGAAAAGTTTGTAAGGAGATTTCAAAGAGAAGCTATATCTGCAAGTTCACTTAATGATCCAAATATTGTTGAGGTATACGACGTTGGAGAAGATGATGGAAAGTATTTTATAGTTATGGAGTATGTTGAGGGAAGAACTTTAAAACAGTTAATTAAAAAAAGAGGTAGTTTAACTTTACCTGAGGTAGTAGACATAATGCTTCAGTTAACTTCAGCTATTGCTCATGCTCATGAAAGTTATATAATCCATAGAGATATTAAACCGCAAAATGTAGTTATATTAGAAGATGGAAGAGTTAAAATAATGGATTTTGGTATTGCGGTTGCTTTAAATGCTGGAGAACTTACGCAAACGAATAGTGTAATGGGAACTGTTTACTACATACCACCTGAGCAGGCAAATGGTGGTAAAGCGACAGTTAAAAGTGATATATACTCTCTTGGGATACTAATGTATGAACTTGTAACTGGACATGTACCTTTTAAGGGTGAAAATCCTGTTGAGGTTGCAATTAAACACATGAATGAAGATATTCCAACTATATGTGAATATGATCCTGAGATGCCTCAGTCAATTGAAAATATCATTTTGAAAGCTGCTGCTAAAAATCCTAAAAATAGATATTCATCTGCTATGGAGATGCATGAAGATTTAAAAACAGCTTTAAACAAAGATAGATTTAATGAACCTAAAATAGTCTATACTTTTAAAGATAAAGATTTTGACGATTTTGCTGAAGAAAAACCTGTTAAAAGAAGAAGTGATAGAAATTCAGAAGATAAAAAGGATAAAAAAGTCAATAAAGCTTTAATTATTATAGGTAGTATTATAGGTGTACTTTTATTAGTTTTAGGAATTATGTTCATGCTTCCTAAAGATAAAGAAGCTAAAATACCTGATGTAAAAGGCATGAGTATATCTCAAGCTAAAGACATTTTGAAAGATAAGGGATTTAGTATTAATTCAAAACAAAAAAAAGAATACGATGAAAAGATAGATAAGAATAAAGTTATTGGAACTGATCCAAAAATAGGAAAGACTATTAAAACTAAAAACAAAGTAACTTTAATCGTATCTAAAGGTAGTAAAAAGGTAAAAATAGAGGATTATACTGGTCAAGATTTTGAAACTGTTAAAAAGAAATTAGAAAAATCTAAAATTACTGTTTTATCAGTGACTAAAGATGTATCTGCCTCTGAAAATGTAAAAGCTGGATCTATCATTAGTCAAGATGTTAAAGCAGGTGAAAAGTTAGGTAAAGGTGATAAGATAACATTTACGATACCTAATATTTATTCGGCTTATCCTAATTTTACTGATGGAACTTATACTGTCGATTCAGTTAATAAATTTGCATCTGATAATGGTATTACTGTCGATGTTACATATGTTGAAGATGCATCTTCAAATAATGGTGCGATTATCTATCAAAATATGGCAGCTGGAAGTAAAATTAATAAAGGTGATAATTTGAGGATTAAGGTTGTTAAAAATCCGGAGAAAAAAGAAGAGGTAATTCCAGCATGTGTTGAAAATGCGACTTATGATAAAAATTCTAAGAGATGTATATGTGATAGTGGGTATAAGGAAACAACTTCAGGAACTTGTGAGAAAGAAAAAAATGCATAGAGGAGTAATAATTAAACAGATCAGTAATGATTATACTGTTAAATCTGACAGTTTATATGTGTGTAAACCTAGAGGAAAATTTAGAAAGATAAATATAACACCTTTAGTTGGGGATGAAGTTATGTTTGAAAATGGCTATATATATGAAGTGCTTCCAAGAAAAAATGAATTATATAGGCCATCTATTTCTAATGTTGATCAGGCTATTATAATTACAAGTCTTAAACAGCCTGATTTTTCTTCTAATTTGCTTGATAAGTTTTTATCGGTAGCTGAATTTAACAGGGTAAAACCTATAATTATTTTTACCAAAAGTGATTTATTAGATAAGATTGAGTATGATAAATTAAAAGAATACATAGATTACTATAGTAAAATAGGTTATAAGGTATATATGAATACTGAAATTGATGAGATAAAGAAAATATTTAAAGGGAAGTTTTCAGTCTTTACTGGTCAAACGGGAGCGGGTAAATCTACACTTTTAAATAAGTTAAACTCTAGTTTAAATTTAAAGACATCTGAGATTTCTCTTTCTTTAAACAGGGGAAAACATACAACTAGACATACTGAGGCTTTAGAGATAGAAGGTGGTTTGGTTGCTGATACGCCAGGTTTTTCTGCTTTAGACTTTAAAGGTATGACAAAAGAGGATATAAGAGATAATTTTGTAGAGTTTAATTTATATAGAGATGAATGTGAATTTAGAGACTGCATGCACGTTCATGAGAGAAAATGTATGATAAAACAAAAAGTAGATGATGGAACAATTTTAAAGGATAGGTATTTGAATTATAGAAAGTTTATAGGTGAGTGAAATATGCTTATATCAGGTTCACTGTTAAAAATATGTGATGATAAAGAAAAGATAGATGAGTTAAACAGGTGCTGTGACATGATTCATTTTGACGTTATGGATGGTGAGTTTACTGATGATAAAACTGATTATTTTAAAAATGTCTCTGGGGTGACAAAACCGATTGACGTTCATCTCATGGTATATGATGTAGAAAAGTATTTGGATGAAGTTTCTGTCTTTAAACCTGAATATGTAACTTTTCACTATGAGATTGGTAATATTTTATCTAATATTAATTTAATCAAAAATAGGGGTTTTAAGGTTGGGATTGCCATTAATCCTGAGACAGAGGTAAGTGACATATTTGAATATTTGAATTTGATTGATCTAGTTTTAGTTATGTCAGTTCCACCCGGAAAGGGAGGTCAGAAGTTTATCGATGTATCTGATAAGATAGATAAGCTTGTAGATTATAGAAGTGAAAATGGATTAGATTACCTTATAGAAGTGGATGGCGGAATTAATAGTGAAACTATAAAAAAAGTTAAGAATGTTGATATTGCAGTATGTGGATCTTATATTACAGATAGTTTAGATTACGAAAAGATGGTGAAGAGTTTATGAATAAAAAAGGGTTTACTTTAATTGAACTACTCGTAGTTATCGTAATTTTGAGTATTATTGGAATAATTGCCGTTTCAACTATCGATAAAAACATTAAAGATGGAAGAGTTAAAACGTGCAAGGCGCAGGAGAAAAACATTATTGAAGGGGCTAAAATGTATTCTGTAGATAATCCTAATTATGTTGGAGAAGTAAATATTAGTTCATTAGAAGGTTTGGGATATATTAAAGACGAATTGGTTAATCCGATGACGGATGAGAAGTATGATGATAGTACTTCAGTCAATATTTCATATGATGAAAGTACTAAGAAATATACATATACAATTAATTATAGTGAAAAAGATAAAGGGTGCGGGTAAATAATTATTAGGAGGTTTGGAAATATGATAAACGATATAAAAAAACTAAAGATGATAGATCATAAAACCAAAAGAAATATAGAACTTGAGGAAGAAGAACTTGAATTTTTATACATGATTAATAGATATTTAGATTATGAAAATAGACAGAGAAAAGGATATAATAAGAGAAATTCAATTCTTTCAAGAAGAGATATAAAGGAAGATCTTGCTAGAATTTTAAATTGTAATAAAGAAAATATAGCTCTTTCATTAGACGATTTCAAAAAGGAAGATATTTACGGTTTTTTTGGTAATGCCACTATGCACGGAGAAACTGTTCCTGATGAATTTAGACATTTAAAACTAGTTGTAGGAAGTATAAATTTTCCTGATTTAATAGATGCATCAGGACTTGAGAATTTAAAAGTTGTAACATTGATGTTCAGTGCTGAAAAATTAGAAAAATCATTCGGTTTAAGTGGACTTGAGTATGTATATATGTTAATGCTTCCAAATTTAAAAGAAGCTATTAATCTTTATAATTTAAGAAGAATAGGTTTGGAAGTTAATCTTATTAATCTTAAAAATTCAAAAGGGCTTGAGAATTTAGAAGATATTGAGGGCATGGCTTATTTTAATTCTTTGGAAAAAGCAGATAGTTTGTTTAATTTAAAAAGTATTGGTCATGGTAATTTTAATAAGTTAAAAAGTAGTAAGGGACTTGAAAACTTAAAAGAATTAGATTCTATATATTTTTTAAATTTAGAGGATAGTTCTTCTTTGGAAAGAGTTTTTAGTGAAGGATATTGTTTGTCAAAAGGAATTAATAAATGTGCTATTTTTGTAAGAAAAAATGAAAATAGTAATGATAAAATCTTAAGAAGGTGATTCAAATTGAAAAAGGTAATAGTTGATGGAAATGAGGCTTGTGCGAGAGCGTCGTTTCTATTTACAGAAATTGCGGGAATATATCCGATAACTCCATCTAGTACAATGCCTAAATTAATAGATAAATGGGCAAATGATGGAGAAAAAAATATATTTGGAAATGTACCACAGGTATCTGAGATGCAAAGTGAAGCAGGAGCTATTGGAATGTGTCATGGAGCGCTTATGAGTGGATTATTTTCATCTACTTATACTGCATCTCAGGGATTACTTTTAATGATACCTAACATGTACAAAATTGCTGGTGAGATGCTTCCTTTTGTCATGCATGTTGCAGCTAGAAGTTTATCAACTCACGCTTTAAGTATATTTGGAGATCATCAGGATATTTATTCTGTAAGGTCTACTGGTTTTTGTATGCTTTCTTCTTCATCAGTTCAAGATGCATACTTTATGTCTTTAATTGCTCATTTGAGTTCTATAGATTCATCTATTCCTTTTGTTCACTTTTTCGACGGGTTTAGAACTAGTCATGAGATATCTAAAATTGATATTCTTTCTAAAGGTGAAATAGAATCTTTAGTAGATTATGATAAAGTACAAAGATTTAGAGATAGAGCTTTAAATACTGAAAATCCAGTAGTTAGAGGAACTAATCAGAATCCTGATATATACTTTCAAATTACTGAATCTAGAAATAAGTACTATGATGATGCTTTGAATTCTACTATTAAGTATATGGATAAAATTAACGAGATTTGTGGTTTGGATTATAAACCTTTTAATTATTATGGAAGCAAAAATGCGAAGAAAGTTATTGTAGCTATGGGATCAGTTTGTGAGACTATTAAACAGACGATAGATTATTTAGGCGATGTTGGACTTTTGGAAGTTCATCTATATAGACCTTTTTCTAAAGAATGTTTTCTATCTGTTTTACCTTCTTCTGTATCTAAAATTGCCGTTCTTTCTCGTACTAAAGAGTTTGGAAGTACAGGTGAGCCTCTTTATTTAGATGTTGTAGAGGTTTTAAAGGAAAGAGATATAGAAATAGTAAATGGTAGATATGGACTTTCTGGAAAAGATACCACTCCTTCTATGATAAAGGCTATTTATGATATGCTTGATAGTCCTAAGGAGGAGTTTACTGTCGGAATTGAAGATGACGTTACTAATTTAAGTTTAAAGAGTGAAAAGTTAAATATAGATAATTCAAAAGGAATTCTTCTATATGGATATGGCAGCGATGGAATGGTATCAGCTAGTAAGAGTTTGATTAAAATTATCGGTGAAGAAAAGTACGTTCAGGGATATTTTGAATACGATTCTAAAAAATCTGGAGGTGTGACTACTAGTCATTTGAGGTTTTCTGATGAAAAGATAAAATCAGCATATTTACTTGATAATCCTAAATTAATAGTAATATCTAAAGACAGTTATTTAGATTCGTTTGATGTTATTTCTAAAATATCTAGTGATGGAGTAATACTGATTAATACTAATAAAGGAGAGGGTATATTAAAATCTCTTAGTCCTTATAATGATATTTTAAAGAAAAGAAATGTAAAAATATATATTATAGATGCGGGTATGATTGCAGAAGATAATAATCTAGGCAGAAAAATAAGTATGATCATGTTAAAGGCTATTTTAACTCTTTTAAATTTTAATAAAGATGATAAAATTGAAAAAATAATTAGAGATAAATTCACTTTAAAAGGTGATGAAATTGTTAAAAATAATTTAAATTCTTTAAATGATGTAGATAAAAATATTAAACTTGTTAAATTAGACAGTTCTACACGTGAACTTAATTTTAAATACGATAATATATATGAGGCTATTAAACTTAGAAGAGGAAATGATTTAAAGGTATCTGATTTTAAGGGGTTTGAAGATGGAAGTTTTAAACATATATCTCTTAAAGATGAAAGTATATCAGATGTAATTCCAAGGTATATTAAAGAAAACTGTATTCAGTGTAGTCAGTGCAGTTTAGTATGTCCTCACGGAGTTATTAGACCTTACATTTTAGATGATGACGAATATAAAAAAGCTCCTTCATTTATTAAGGAAAGATGTGTAAAAGCACTTGGTATTAATGGCTACTATACTATCGGAATTAGTTCTAAACACTGTACGGGATGCGGGGTATGCATTAATACTTGTCCTGGTCTTAGAGGAAATAAGGCTTTAGAATTTATTAAGAATGACGAGAATGATAAGGTTTTTGACTATTTAGATAAGAATATTAAAGAAAAATGTATAGATATAAATACTATTAAAGGAAGTCAAAACAAGAGATGTAAATTTGCTTTTCACGGTGCATGTGCGGGATGCGGAGAGACTCCTTATATTAAACTTTTAACTCAGCTTACTGATGGTTTGATAATTGCTAATGCGACTGGATGTTCATCTATCTATGGAGGAGAACTTCCATATCTTCCATATGAAATACCTTGGGCAAGTAGTCTATTTGAAGATAATGCTGAATTTGGATTTGGTATGCTTTTAGGTTATGAAAAGAAGTCTATAGAAGTTAGAAATTACATGCTTAATAATAAAGATGAACTTTTTAGCAAGTGGCTTGATAACTCTAACGATTACAGTATTACAAAGGAAGTCTATTCAAATTTAGATTATGAAAAACATCCTAAATTAAAGGAGTTAAAAAACTATATAATATCTAAAAAGATATGGGCTGTTGGTGGTGATGGATGGGCATATGATATAGGTTTTGGTGGAATTGATCACGTGCTTTCTTCTAATAGTAATATAAATATATTAGTACTTAATACTGAGAGTTATTCTAATACTGGAGGTCAGATGTCTAAAGCTACGCCAAAAGGTGCTGTTTTAGAATTTGCATCATCTGGAAAGAAGACATATAAAAAAGATTTAGCTAGACTTGCGATGAGTTACCCAAATGTATATGTCGCTCAGATTAATTTAGGTGCGAATATGATGCAGGCTATTAAAGCGATTAATGAGGCTAATAATCACACTGGTCCATCACTTATAATTGCATACTGTCCTTGTATTGCTCATGGAATAAAAGGTGGTATGGGAAATAGTATGAACATATCTAAACTGGCAACCAAATGCGGATATTTTCCTATTTTTAGATATGATGAGAAGTTAACTTTAGATAGTAAAGATCCTGATTTTGATCTGTATGAGGAATTTTTAAATTGTCAAACTAGATATTCTGCACTTAAAAAGATAAATGAAGTAGAAGCAGAGGTTATATTAAATAGCAATAAAAAGTCTGCTATTAAAAGATATGAATACTATAAATCACTTGCTGATGGAAAATAGTTTCATTATGTAATTGGAGGTAATGTTATGGAGATTTATTTGCCGGATATATATCAAAAGAGTATATACACGATTGATTATTCAAAACTTTTAAATAGAGGTATTAAGTGTTTACTTTATGATTTGGATAATACTATTGCTCCAGGTAATTCTAAAGAAGTAACAAAGAAGACAAAGGACTTGTTTACAAGTTTGAAACAAAAGGGATTTAAGGTGTGCATTTTTTCAAATAGTCCTAAGTTTAGAACTAAAATATTTACGAGTAAACTTAAAATAGATGGAATATCGAGTGCGGGAAAACCTTACACTTGGAAGTTAAGAAGGTTTTTAAAAAATAACGGCTATGATAAAAGTGAAGTTGCTATTATAGGAGATCAACTTATGACTGATATAAAAGTAGGTAATAAAGTTGGAATAACGACTATACTTGTAAATCCGGTTTCTGAGAGGGATTTCTTGTTTACGAGATTTAACAGATTTTTTGAGGAGAAGAAAATGGCTAAACTTACAGATAAAAAGTTATTTCACAAAGGAAGGTTTTATGATTAGATGTTCTGGGTGTGGGGCTATATTACAAAATTTAGATGAAAATAAAGAAGGTTATACAGATGATTTAAATAAACCTCTATGTAAAAGATGTTTTAAGATTACTCATTATAATGAATACATAACTGTAGATAAAGATGGTGATGAATTTACCCAAAAGTTAGAGTTTATATCGTCTACTAATGATTTAGTTATTTTAACTGTAGATTTTATAAATATGATAGATTTTGATAAAATAAATATTAAAAATCCTATTTTACTGGTATTTACTAAAAGAGATATATTACCTAAAAACATGTATGAAGATAGAATACTTAGTAAAATTAAAACTAATTTAAATATTGTAGATAAAATGTTTATATCTAGCATGAATAATTACAATTTAGATGAATTGTTGTTAAAAGTAAAGAAATATAAAAAAAGTGATGATGTATATTTAATAGGTCTTACCAACTCTGGTAAGAGTACACTTTTAAATAAGTTAATTAAGAATTATTCTGATACTCAAAATTATATAACTGTAAGTAATCTGCCATCGACGACATTAGATTTTATTAAGAGGAAAATTGATGGGATTACTTTTATTGATACACCGGGACTTTTAGATGATGTATTAAGTGAAGAATATCTAAAGAAAGTTACGCCAAATAAGATGATTAATCCTATCGTATATCAAATTAAAACTGATCAGATAATTACTGTTGAAGATTTTCTAAGAATAGATGTTCCAAAGGATAATATTTTAATATTCTATATGTCAAACAGTTTAAAAATTAATAGATTTTATAAAGAAAAAGATAATCTCAAAAATTTAAAAAAAAGCATTATAAAGATAAATGCGGAAGAGGATTTAGTAATAAAGGGAATAGGATTTATCAAATTTAAAAAAGATAGTAGAGTTATTATATATTCTAATTTTAATTATTTTATTAGAAAGTCAATTATATAAAGAATTATCCAAAAGGATTGATTCTTTTTTCTTTTTTGTGGTAAACTGTATAATAGGTGATGATATGTTAGGCAGAATAATAGGAATTGAAGAAGATACTGTATTGTTAAAATTATCAGTTGATTTAAACAGTATTCAAAATATTGCTGGTATGTATGTAGTTATTGAAGATGAAGGAAGAGTTCATGTCGGTGAGATTAGTAACATTAGAGATTCGGTTGCTCAAATCAATCTAATTGGTGAGATTAAAGATAACGTTTTTGTCTATGGAGTTAATTCTAAACCTTCTTTTAAAGCTATAGTTAAGCTAATTAGTAGAGAGAAAATTCCTATGATACTAAGTGTGCAAAATTATGAAGAAAAAAAAGATGTCATAATAGGGGAAAGTCCTCTTTATCCTGGTGTTAGGATTGGATTTAGTATAAATGATTTTTTTGCTAATCACTTTGCCATATTTGGAAATACTGGTTCAGGTAAATCTTGGGGAACTGCTAAAGTTATACAGAGTATATTTGATAAAAAAGTAGCTGTTCCTTATAGGGCTTCTATATTTATATTTGATGCTTATGGAGAATATCATTCTGCATTTAAAAACATATCTGAAAAGGTTCCTGAGGCATCATTTAAGTCTTACACTACTAATACTAAAATATCTGATTCAGAGATTATTAAATTACCTTTATGGCTGCTTTCTTTAGATGATTTTACTTTGCTTTTAGGAGCAACTACTAATACTCAAATACCTATAATCGAAAAGGCATTAAAGTTAGTTAATCTTTTTGTAAGAAAAGAAGAAGAGGTTATTAAACCTAAAAATGATATTATTGCAAGAGCACTCTTAGATATTTTATCTAGTGGTAAATCAGCATCTCAAATAAGAGATCAGATATTTTCTGTACTATCTAAATACAATACTAAAGATTTAAATTTGGATGCTGAAATATTTCAACCTGGTTATGTTAGAAGTTTAAAACAGTGTTTAATTATAGATAATACTGGTAAGATTAGAGAGATTGAACTGGTTACTAATTTTATAAGTTCATTTTTGGATGAAAACTATGAACTTGTCATGCCAGATGGTACATTTAAATATACTCTTAAAGATTTAGAAAATGCTTTGGATTTTGCTTTGCTTTCTGAAGGGTCTTTAAGTAGCAATAAAGTATTTGATGAGAATAACATTATACGAGTTAGACTTCACACCTTGATAAATGGTGATTACTCTAAATTTTTTGAATGTGAGAGTTACATTTCTAAGGATGATTATATTAAAAGTTTGTTAACTGCTCCTAATGGAAGAAAAGCTCAGATAATCAATTTTAATATTAACTATGTAGATGATAGATTTGCTAAAATACTTACTAAAATATATTCTGGAATGTTATTTGAATATGCGAAGAATTTAGATCAGAGAGCTTCTTTACCATTTCATATAATTTTGGAAGAAGCTCACAGGTATGTTCAAAATGATAACGATGTAAATATAATAGGTTATAACATATTTGATAGAATAACTAAAGAGGGAAGAAAGTATGGAGTATTACTTGGTTTAATATCTCAAAGACCTTCTGATTTATCGGAAACTTCAATCTCTCAGTGTAGTAATTTCTTAATATTTAAAATGATTCATCCGAGAGATGTTCAGTACATTAAAGATATGGTTCCGCATGTTACAAATGAAGTTGTTAAAAGATTAAAGACTCTTCAGCCAGGTAATTGTATCGCTTTTGGATCAGCATTTAAAGTTCCTGTCATGACAAAATTAGATATACCAAATCCTACACCTTCTTCTAGTAGCTGTGACATAAGTGGAAATTGGTATATAGATAGGACTGTTTAGATTCTTTTTCTAGTAGTGAGGAAAGTTAAAAATTAAATTATAAATTAACATTATGAGGGGCATAAAATTATGCTTCTTTTCTTGTATAATCCATAAGGGTAGTCATTTTAAAATTAGAATGGACAATAGCATTATAAAAATGTTAAAAATATTTCCATAATCATCATTTTGATTAAATATATATTTACATTTATAACAGTGAGTGGGAGTATAGGATAGATGAGTATCAATAATTTTACAATTTTTATTTTAGAAAAACTAATTATAAACAATATTTTAACTAACAGGTATTTTTTTTAATTATTTTTCAAATAAGTTTAGCAAAAGTTTTAATATTTAAAGTTTGTTTTTATTATGTAAAGAAAATGTATAATTTTTAAAAATAAGTGATTTATTACAGATATTACTTGTTATTAAGTTTTTTATTTTGATAGAATGGTACTGTAAGAGAAAATATGTAAAGGAGTGATTTTTATGAAAAAATTAAAACTATTTGGAGTATTATTGGTTGTAGTCTCGGGGTTTTTAATTGGTAATAATGTAGTTAAGGGGGAATCACCTTTTTACAATATTACAGGTTTATTTTTGAAAAATAGTGAAGTAGGGGCTGGCGAGCGTATATATGTTGATCTTTATATGATTCATAAAGATTCATCTACAAATATTACTGGTTATTTTAGTAATGGAAAAGGAAGTGATATTGGATTACAATTAAAAGATATTAATAAAAATCCATATTTTGAGGTATCTAATTTTATGAAACCGGGTGATACATATACGTTGACCTCGATTAAAGTTGTGGATTCAAAGGATAGTATAACGTATTCAATGATTCCTGGTGGACCCGCACCTGGTATGAATCCATTAGGTAAAAATGTCGTAAGTATTAAAGCACAAGATAAATTAAAACATATGGAATTGGTTGGAAATTCACTGGTTGATTCTAAAGGAAAAATGACTATAAAATTAGAAACAGATGTTAATTGCGATTATATATCAGTAAACGTAAGAAATAAAACTATTCCATCAATGAGTTCAATCGTTTATTTAAATAAGACTTCGAATAATTATTATGAGTTAAATTTATCAACTGGTTCTGATAAATTAACTTCTGGAGATTATTATATATCTGATGTGTTTATGTTTGAAAAAAATACAACAACTCATTATAGTTATAATTCTATAGGTGATGATGTATTACCATTAAATTACCAAGTTGAATTTCAAATAATAGATAATGAAAAAACGGAAGACTTAAATGTGCCAGATTTACTAAAAGCAATTTCAGTTAATAGTGTAAATGCTAAATTAAATGAAAAAGTAAATGTAAACATTGATACTACTAAAGATTTATCATCAGCCACATTAATATTTAGTAATGAAAAAGAGAGTATGATAGTTAATTTAAAAAATCTTAATTCAATTGATACATATTTTGTTATACCATTTACAACTAATGCAGGAACTTATAATTTAGATTACGCAATATTAAAAGATGTTAATGGTAAAGAATATCAATACAGGAAAGGAGAAGATTATCATACAGTAAAACATTTTGATTTTAATTCTTCTATTACGGTAGTAAATGAAATTGCTGGTGGAGACTTATTAAACCTTGATAATTCAAAAATGACTGCAGATGTATTAGAAAAAATTAAGGCATTAGAATCAAATATTGTTATTGAAGTAAATGCTAATGATAATCCTATAATTTTGAAAGAATTGTTTGAAACTATCAAGGATTCCAATAAAACTATTATTATCAAATATAGGGATTTGGAGTGGACTTTCAATGGTTTAGATATTAAAAAGCCAAAACAAATAGATGTTAGTACAAATATATATAATGTTAGTGAAGATAGCGATATTTCATCGAGGGTAGAAGAAGGGTTTGTATTAGATTTTGCTGATAATGATGAATTACCAGGTAAATGTTTAATTAAAGTATATAATTCAGATATTATTTCTAAAATTATGAATAAGAATAACGCAAATGTTTATTATTATAATGAAGAAACAAATAAATTTGAAATTATTAAATTGAATACTGAATATAGTGATAATGGTTATTATGAATTTTATATAAATCATAATTCAAAATATGTTGTTACATCAAAAAAAATAGAAGATAAATATATGTCCGGTAAAAAAATAACAGAAAAAAGCAATAAAGATTCAAAACTTGCATTATTTATTGCTGTTCCATCTATAATACTAGTAATAGTGGTAATTATAATAATATTTGTTAAAAAAAAGAAGAAAGTAAATAATAGTTAAGATATGAAATGAGCCAAGTAAATCAAATCCTTTTAGTTTTTGCCAAATTAATTGTATCATGGGTTTTTGATTATTGACTCCTTTTTATATTGAAACAGTGTCAATGGGATTTTACCCCACCAACACTATTTATTATAGAACCATTAAAAACGCCTTTTTAAGGTGTTTTTTTAACTTTATATTTTTAATTTCATATAATAAAATGAGGAAGTTGATTTAAATGAAATTAAACGATTTAAAACTTAATGATGAGAAAACTATAAAGTGTTTAAAGGCAAGTGATGACATTAAAAGAAGACTTATGGATATAGGTTTTACTAAAGGCGTAAAAGTTAAACCTGTAATTATTAAAAAGAATATTAGAGCTTACATGATAAAAAATACAGTAATATCTGTCAGATGTGTAGATACTTTAGATATAGAGGTTGAAGTATGAGGATTGGACTAGTTGGTAATCCTAATGTTGGAAAAAGTACTATATTTAACTCTTTAACAGGATCACATGTCCATACTGGAAATTGGCCGGGAAAGACAGTTGAAAAATGTGTAGGCTATAAAATATATAATGGAGTTAGGTATGAGATAGAGGATTTACCGGGAACTTATTCTCTATCTTCTCACTCAAAAGAAGAAGAGGTAACTAGGGATTACGTCTATTTTGAAGATTACGATGCTTTAATAATAGTATGTGATGCCTGCGCTTTAGAGAGAAATTTAAATTTAGTTTTAAGCATTTTAGAAATTACCAGTAAAGCTATAATATGTGTCAATCTAGTTGATGAGGCAAAAAGGAAAAAAATAAAAATAGATTTTAATAAGTTGGAAGATATTTTAAAGGTTCCTGTTATTCCTACCACAGCTAGAAGCAAAAAGGGAATATGTGATATTTTTAAAAGATTAAATGAAGTTATATATAGTAAAAATAGACCATTTAAAATAGATTATGATTTTTTAGAAGAGTACTTAAATAAATTAAATATATATATTCCAAATACAAATATTGATAAGGACATTATTTCACTTCATCTACTTCTTAAAGATTGTATGTTTTTAAATTCATTTGATTATAAGTATTCATCTAATATCTCTAGAAATTTATATTTAAAAGAAAAAGTAGATAATGTACTTGGTGAAATAAAATCTAAAGGTGTAGATGATTTAGAAGTTTTAGTTAAGGAGATAGTATCTAATCAGTGTATGAAAATAGCTTTAGAAACTGTGAAGTATGAAAATAAAAACTGTGATTATAGGGATAGAAAAATAGATAGATTTTTAACTGGTAGAGTAACTGGAAGTATCATTATGCTTTTACTTTTAATTATTGTTCTTTGGATAACGATAGTAGGAGCAAATTATCCATCTGATTTTTTATACAGTTTGTTTTTTAAATTTGAAAAGGTATTATATAATTTTTTAACTTTTGTGCACGTTCCTAGCATAGTAGTTGATGCTTTAGTAAATGGAGTATATAGAGTTTTATCATGGGTAGTTGCCGTCATGCTTCCGCCTATGGCTATATTCTTTCCTCTATTTACTATATTAGAAGATTTAGGATATTTACCTAGAATTGCTTTTAACTTAGATGGAATATATGAAAAGTGTGGGTCATGTGGTAAGCAAGCTTTAACTATGGTAGAGGGCTTTGGATGTAATGCGGTTGGAGTTACTGGAGCTCGAATAATAGATTCACCTAGAGAGAGACTTATATCTATTTTAACGAATGTATTTATACCTTGTAATGGTAGATTTCCACTTTTAATATCTCTAATAACTATGTTTTTAATTGAAAGTACCTTATTTGGAACTGTTATTTTAACATTGTTCATTCTATTTGGAATATTTATAACATTTATAATATCTAAACTTTTATCTACTACGATACTTAAAGGTGTACCATCATCTTTTACTTTAGAACTTCCACCTTTTAGAAGGCCTCAAGTAGGAAAAGTAATAGTTAGATCTATATTTGATAGAACGCTATTTGTCTTAAAAAGAGCAGTACTCGTATCAATGCCTGCAGGACTTATAATATGGGTGTTTGCCAATATTAAAGTTGGAGATGTAACTCTACTTAAAATGTTTTCTAATTACTTAAATCCTTTTGCAAATCTAATAGGTTTAGATGGTGTAATACTGATGGCATTTATTCTAGGATTTCCAGCAAATGAAATTGTAATTCCTATTATGATAATGGGATATATGTCTCTTGGAAAGATTACCGATTTAAATTCTATAGTTGAACTTAAAAAACTATTTGTAGAAAGTGGATGGACTATTTCAACTGCTATATGTACGATGATTTTTTCAATTATGCATTTTCCATGCATGACGACACTACTTACAATAAAAAAAGAGACGGGTAGTAAAATGTGGACGTTTTTATCATTTTTAATTCCTACTTTAACAGGTATAATTATTTGTTTTATTTTAAATATATTATTAAAAAGTATAGGCATTTAGTCTATACTTTTATCTCCTTGATATATGTTTTCTTTATTCATCTTTTTATCTATGGTATTTAAAACATCTATTTTTTTTATGGTCCATTTAGGTTCAATTAAGTCTTCTTTAACTGGGTCTGCAGATAATCTTTGAATGACAATATTTGGATTTAGATATTCTAACTGAGTTGTAACTATATCTACATATTCATCTTTAGTTAAGATGTGAAATTTATTATTTTTATAATACTTTTCTAAAGGGGTATTCTTAAGTACTAAAAGCATGTGAATTTTAATTCCATCAATATTTAAATTGTTTAGATATTTTACCGTTTCTATCATCATATCTTTTGTCTCATGGGGTAGACCATTAATAATGTGGACGACAGTAAATATATTCGCATCTTTTAATTTTTTTAAAGTTTTTTCAAAGCATTTTAAATCGTGACATCTATTTATCAATTTGCTCGTCTTTTCATGTATCGTTTGAAGGCCTAATTCTACAGTTAAAAATGTCTTTTTATTTAGTTTTTTTAAATAATCTAAACATTCGTCACTAATTGAATCTGGTCTTGTTGCGATTGAAAGGCCTACAACATTTGGAAGTTTTAAAATGGATTCATACTTTTCTTTTAATATATTTACTGGTGCATATGTATTGGTTCTGGCTTGAAAATATCCTATATATTTACTATTAGGCCATTTTTTATCCATAATTTTTTTAACTTTTTTAAACTGAGTAATTAAATCTTCATTTGGATTACCACCATTTTCACCAGAACCTAATTTAGAGCAGTATATACATCCGTTTTTTCCAACAGTTCCATCTATATTTGGACATGTAAAACCTGCATTTAAGCTTATTTTGCAAACTTTACTTTTAAACTTATTTTTATAAAAATAGTCTAAGGTGTGGTATCTTTTATTTGTGTTTGAATATGGAAATAAATTCATTGTGATCACCAGAGAATAGTATAACACTTTTTTAAATACTAATCTAAGAGAAATTTTACATTGTTATAAAACTAGAGATATTATGGTAATTAAATAACATTATTTTGACACTTTATTTTACAAAAAGCTTTATATTAAAACAAAAATTTGATATAATGCTTATTGGGAGGTAGAAAATGAAGAGAAATATACTCAAAGTAATTGGAATATCATTTTTAGTATTTTTTGTACTTAGTTGGGTTATTCCAACAGGAACTTATTCAGGAGGTAAACTTACGACTAATAGTATTAGTCCAGTTGGATTAATTGATCTATTCAATAAACCTATGTCTGCAATTGTAACATTTGCTTTGTATGGAGTAGTGTTTACGGTTATCGGTGGTTTTTATGGAGTAGTAGAGAAAATTGGAGTTTTAGATAAGATTACTACAAACTGGTCAAAAGCGTTTGAAAAGAATGCGAATAAATTTGTAATATTTACAATTGTTTTATTCACTTTACTTTCATCTTTAACTGGTCTTATAATTCCTCTATTTGTATTAGTTCCTCTATTTGCAGCTACTTTGTTTAAACTTAGATATGATAAAGTAACTGTACTTGCTTCAACTGTAGGGGCAATTATGGTTGGAAGTATAGGATCAACTTATGGTTTTAATATCACGGGATACACTAAAAATTTATTATCCTTGGATATGAATAACCAAATTTGGGCTAGAATAGTTTTACTTGTACTTTTAACAGTTCTTTTATGTGTAGTTGTTATTAAATCAAGTAAGAGAAAGGAAGTTAAAGAGACTGTTTCAGAGGTTAAGAGTAGTAAAAATGAAACTAAAAAGGTTTCTGAAACTAAAAAATCTTCTGTAAATGAGACTAAAAAGACTTCTAAAAAGACTACTAAAAAAGCAGTTAAAAAGACAGGCAAGAAACCAAACACTAAAAATATGGCTGTCAGTAAACCTGTAAAAAAGGTTTCAGATAAAAAACGTGTAAAGACTACTGCATTTACTATAATATTTATACTTATGCTAATAGTAACTTTTGTGGGAATGTACAATTGGTATTACAGTTTTAATATTGGACTATTTAACGATATTCATGAAGCAGTTATGAAAGTTAAAATAAGTGATTTTGCCATTTTTGAAAGTTTACTAAGCGGAGCTAGTCAATTTGGTTATTGGAGTAACCTTGAATTTGCTGGATTGCTTGTGTTTACGTCAATGGTAATCGCATTACTTTATAAACTTTCAGTAAATGAATATGTTGAAAGTTTTATAAGAGGTATGAAAAAATGGATGCCAACAGCTATATATGTATGTCTTGCAAATGTAATTTTGGTAGTACTTTATCAGGCTATGCAGACAGGAACTGGAACACTTGTAGATACAATTAATGGTACATTATTTAAAATGACAGATGGTTTTAATCCTGTAATTACTGCTTTAGCAACTTTTGTAAGTAGTTTCTTTTACAACGATTTATATTACTTACTAGCAAGTATGTCTGCTTATACTACTGGATTTGCTAAAGGTGATTTAAAAGTAGCTGGAGTTTTAATTCAGTCTATATATGCATCTGCAATGTTAATTCTTCCAGTTAGTACTACTTTAATTGCTGGTTTAAGTATTTTTGATGTTTCATACAAAAAATGGATTAAGTACATTTGGAAGTTTGCTTTAATTGCAATACTAATAGTGATGATACTTTGTGGCGTTTTAACGCTTATGTAAAAAGACTTAATTAGTCTTTTTTTGTTTTACTTTGAGTAAAAATTAGTGTATAATTGACAATAGGTGAGGAAAATGGATGAAAAGGGATTTGTTACATCCGCACTTTTATATGGAGTTTTATCTTTGTTTTTGGTATTACTATTGGGTACAGTTGCGGTTATAGGAAATAGAAAGATAACTAATGATAAGATTAAACAAAGTGCTTTAGATGATGTTCAAAATTTAACGACACCTGATAATTGTTTTACGTTTGTATTAAATGATAGAGATAACTATACTATAATAGGGTATGATAATAAAATAGGGTATGATAATAATTGTCCTAAAACTGTATATATTCCTGAAAAAACAGGTGGTTATATAGTCGATGAAATTGGAGAAAATGCTTTTAGTAATAAAAATTTAGAAAATGTAACTATTAAATCAAATATAACTAGAATTAGTTCTAATGCTTTTATAGGAAATGGAAGTGTTAAACCTTTACTATTTATAATTAAAGGATCTTTGCCTTCAGAGGTAGTAGGAGAGGGGACAACTTCATTTAGTGGATGGGGAGCTTCTAATTATACTGTGAGATATGATTAGATGTTTCTCTTGAAAAAGTTAAAAAAAAGTAGTATACTTTATTTAGAATATGGGAGGATTTATTATGAAGCCGAAAGATTATTATGGTTCTTATTATAAAAATAATGAGAAAAGACAAGATGAGAGACTTGAAAATAATATGCATGCAATAAAGAGTATGTTTAAAGAAGATCCTCTCGAGAAAACTCAAGATATTAAAAAGGTTGAACTTTTAGAGCTAAAAGAGTTACTTGCTAAAAGGTATGATGAAAGGCAAAAAGACGATAATAGTTCACAAGAGAAGGGAAAAGTATTAAAGAAATCTCTTCCTGGATATAAGTCTGATGCTGAACAGATACTCACATCTTTTATAAGTTGTTTCTTACTTGCTTTAGTTACTGCTTTCATAGGAACAGGATGGCTTATTTATATAATTAATCATATATAACTTCACATTAATTTGTGAAGTTTTTCATATTGTTATATTGGAGGATGGTTTAAGGTTGTTAAAACTTTTAAAAAAATTATTTAAAGATTTCTATCTTTTTACGGCATCATATTCTAATAATGTATTTCCAGAACCTCTATCTAAAAAAGAAGAAGAGGAATATATTAAAAAAGCCAATATGGGTGATAAGAAGGCAAGAGAAAAGTTAATTGAACACAATTTGCGATTAGTTGCTCACATAGTAAAAAAGTACGATAATCAAAACGAAAATAGTGATGATTTAATAAGTATAGGAACTATTGGTTTAATAAAAGGGGTTGATACTTATAGTAATAAACATAAAACTAGACTAACAACTTACTGCGCTAGATGTATTGAAAATGAGATACTTATGTTTTTTAGATCAAATAAAAAAAATATCAAAAACATAAGTATTGACGAGCCTATAGGGTTTGATAAAGAGGGTAATGCAATTACACTTTTAGATGTTTTGAAAACTCCTAATCCTGATTTTGCTTTGGATCTACATGTTAAAGATAACATTAAGCATTTGAAAAAATATTTTGACGTTTTATCTGAAAGGGAAAAGGAGATAGTTATAAAAAGGTATGGACTTAATGACGAAGATGAACTTACGCAAAAGCAAATTGCAAGTGAACTTGGAATATCTAGAAGTTATGTATCTAGGATAGAAAAAAGAGCACTTACTAAAATGCTCCGAGAATTCATTAAAAATAAGAACAATTAATCTTTATACTCAAATTCAAAATCTAATAGTTTAACGGTATCTCCTTCTTGTGCACCCATTTTTTTAAGTTCGTCATCTACTCCCATTTTTCTTAGTTTATTTGAAAATCTGAGGATTGCTTCATCTGTATCGAGTCTACTCATTTTAAATAGTTTTTCTATTTTTTCCCCTTTTAAGATAAAGTAATTATTTTCTTTAATTATGATAAAAGGTTTTTCCTCTTCAAATTTATATAAAACGTGATTTTCAAAATTATCTTCTTCATACAATTTTTCATCGGGTAGGGTTTTAAGCAGATCTTTAAGGGCATACATTACTTTATCTAAACCTATATTATTAAGGGCTGATACCTCGTAGATTGGCTCTTTTACTTTTTTCTTAAATGATTTTAAGTTTTCTTTAGAATTAGGCATATCCATTTTATTGGCTATAATTATCTGTTTTTTCTTTAAAATGTTTTTATTAAAATTATCTAGTTCACTATTTATCATGACATAATCCTCATATGGATCATTTGTCAAACCAGACATATCTATTACATGGACGATTACTTTAGTTCTCTCTACGTGTTTTAAAAACTTATCGCCAAGACCACTACCTAGGGATGCTCCTTCTATTAGACCAGGTAGGTCTGCTAGAACAAAACTGTAATCATCTACTTTGACAACTCCTAAGTTAGGTTTTAAAGTAGTAAAAGGGTAGTCAGCTATTTTGGGCTTAGATGCTGATACTTTAGATATAATAGTAGACTTTCCAACACTTGGTTTTCCTACTAATCCCACATCAGCCATAAGTTTTAGTTCGACTTTAATTTTTCTATATTCACCAGGTTCTCCATTTTCAGCAAATTTTGGAGCAGGATTGTTTTGAGTTGCAAATGCCATATTTCCTCTTCCGCCTCTACCACCTTGTGCGATGATAGCTTCCTCGCCATTTTTTGTAAGGTCTGCTATTACTAAATTAGTATCATAGTCAGTGACAACCGTTCCCTCAGGCACTCTAATTATTATATTTTCTGCATTTTTACCGTGTTTTCCTTTTCCAAGACCATTTTCACCATTTTTTCCTTTTATGATTTTTTTATATTTGAAATCGATTAGGGTATTTAGACCAGAGTCTACTTTAAATATTATATCAGATCCTTTACCTCCATTTCCCCCAAAAGGTCCTCCCATGGCGACGTATTTTTCTCTTCTAAAGGCCATGCATCCATCTCCGCCATCTCCGGCGTATAATTCTAATATTACTTCATCGACAAACATTTGAATCACCTAGTACATTATACATTAAGAACAAATTATTAACAAGTTTTATATTGACGAGTGGCATATTTCTGATATAATTATTATTAGAGGGCTGATAAAATGAATGATGAAAAGATGTTAGATGCGAGATTAGAAATAGAAATATCTAATCCGGCATACGATATAATAGATGAAGCAATTACATATACGATGAAGAAGTATCACTATAGTGCATACGACGTGGTAAAACTAGTCATGATTTTATATGATGCAGATTACAGTTTTATAACTAATGATAACGACTATAGAAATCAGGTTAAACTTTTAGATGAGTATTTTAAAAAGGCATTTAATCACAGTATCATTACTTTTATTATGATGAGAAAATTTATAAGTCTTAAAAAAGATTCTAGATTTGAAAGTCTAATGAATGAAATAGCCTATATTGAAAAGACTTTAAGAAGCAGTGATAAAAGTAAACCATCTGATTTGAGTATATTCTCATATCCTCTTGAGAATAAAAAGTATACTGATTTATTGACTAAGATAGAGAAAAATATAAGTATGAAATATGCAACTGCAATAGTGTACGATAAAGTTAAAATAGATGAGGTTAAAGACTTTATGTAAATTTGACAGATAATTAAAATCACTATATAATATAGCGTAAATTTTCGAAATGGGTGATTTTATGGGAAATTTACTAGAAAATTTAGTTCTCATCTATTCTGCAGATGAGGGTAAACTTAAAATATTACTTAAAAAAAGGTTGGAAGAGCCATATAAGAACTACTGGACTATTCCAGGAGATATGTTAGATGAAAAGACTACTTTAGAAGAAAGTACTAGAGATATCTTTGAGAGGGAGACTAATGTTAAAGTTAGGAGTATAATTCAGGGCAGTGTCTTCAGCAATCTAAAGAGAAATAGAGATGCGAGAATTATAGCTTTTACTAATGTCGTAATTACAGACAAAGATTTAGTAGATATGAAAAAAGATAATGATCTTTTAGAATGGTTTGAGGTAGATAGTCTTCCTAAACTTGCTTTTGATCATAGAGATATAATTGAAAAAGTTACGGAAGATATTAAGGAGAAGATCACTTTAAATTATTCAGATATTTTATTAGAACTATTTCCAAGTGATTTTACCTTACCTGATTTTCAATTGTTTTATGAAAATGTCATTGGAAAAGAGATAGATAGAAGAAATTTTAGAAAGAAAATATTCAATCAAAATCTAGTTATAGATACGGGATTTAAATCTAATAAAAAAATGGGTAGACCTAGTACTTTATATAGATTTAATCCTGACGAAATAAGAGGTAAAAGGATATGAATCAAGAAGGATGGGGCTTTAAAGATTTTATCATAATACTAGGTATAATTATGGGTGCGGTTATTATTACATTTATAATTTATCAGATAACATTTAAACCTGAAAAGGTTGCCGAGCCAATAGAAACTGTCAAAAAAACATACTCTTCATATGAAGATATGGAGTATGAACTTAAAAGAAGTGCAGAGAGGTATCAAAATGATAAATACAGCGGACGAGATGATGATGATGAGACTTGGATTTTAAGTTCTAAATTGTTAATCGAAGAAGGTTATTTAAAAAATAAACTTTTAGATATTAATGACAGTTCGGCCGAATGCGAAGGTTATGTGAGATTTATTAAAAAAGGTGCATACATTTCATACATTCCATATTTAAAATGTGGAAGTAATTACATGACTGAAGGTTATGAGTCATATTATATAGAGTAGGTATTCCTACTTTTTTAAATTGTTTGTAAATTTTTATTGACTTTAAATCAATAAAATGATATATTAATTGTGCTTTTTAATTTTAGGTTTACTCTATGTAAATCTTTAATTAATTGTATAAATGAAACACCTGGGTATGTGTAAAGAAAGGAGGATGAATATGCCAACTATTAATCAGTTAGTCAGAAAGAGAAGAAAAGACAAAGTTAAGAAAAGTAAATCACCAATGCTAGGTATTGGTTTAAATAGTAAAGATAACAAACAGACAAGTACTAATTCACCACAAAAACGTGGAGTTTGTACTCGTGTTGGAACTAAGACACCTAAAAAGCCAAACTCAGCACTTAGAAAATACGCCCGTGTTAGACTTTCAAATGGAAAAGAAGTTGATACTTACATTCCAGGAGAAGGACATAATTTACAAGAACACTCAGTTGTACTTGTAAGAGGTGGACGTGTTAAAGACTTAATCGGTGTACGTTATCACATCATTAGAGGTACTATGGATACTGCTGGAGTTGATGCAAGACGTCAAGGAAGAAGTAAATATGGTACTAAAAAACCTAAAGGTAATTAATTGGAAGGAGGATTATAAATGAGAAAGAGAAGAGCCGTTAAAAGAGATGTACTTGCAGATCCTCTATACAACTCTAAAGTTGTAACAAAATTAATTAATCAAATTATGTTAGATGGTAAAAGAGGAACTGCTCAGAAAATACTTTATGAAGCTTTTGATACAGTTAAAGAGAAAACTGGTAAAGAGCCTATGGAAGTATTTAATCAGGCACTTGAGAATATTAAACCTGCTTTAGAAGTTAAGACTAGAAGAGTAGGTGGAGCCAACTATCCTGTACCTATTGAAGTAAAATCAGATAGAGCTCAGGCATTAGGACTTAGATGGCTTGTACAATATTCACGTTTAAGAGGTGGTCATTCAATGGCTGAGAATTTAGCTAATGAGATAATTGACGCTTCTAATGGAACAGGTGCAGCTGTTAAGAAACGTGAAGATACACATAGAATGGCCGAAGCTAACAAAGCATTCGCTCATTATAGATGGTAATAGAAAGGAATAAAAATTATGGCCCGTGAATACAGTTTAGAAAAAACCCGTAATTTCGGAATAATGGCACATATAGATGCCGGAAAAACCACCACTACTGAAAGAGTTCTATATCATACAGGTAAAATCCATAAAATAGGTGAAACTCACGATGGTGAATCTCAGATGGACTGGATGGAACAAGAACAGGAACGTGGTATAACTATCACATCAGCTGCCACTACAGCTTACTGGAATGGTCACAGATTAAACATTATAGACACTCCAGGGCACGTAGACTTTACTGTTGAAGTTCAAAGGTCACTTCGTGTACTTGATGGAGCAGTTGCTCTAATAGATGCACAAGCTGGTGTTGAACCACAGACAGAGACAGTTTGGAGACAAGCAGATGAATACAAAGTCCCAAGAATGATTTTTGCCAATAAAATGGACAAAATGGGAGCAGATTTTGAATTCAGTTTAAAAAGTATTGATGAGAGATTTGGAGTTAATGCCAAACCAATACAGTGGCCAATAGGAGCTGAAAGTGAATTTAATGGAATAATTGATCTAGTTACTAAAACTGCATATCATTATGATGGAAAAGAGGAAGAAAATCCTGAAATAATAGATATCCCAGAAGATTTAAAGGATATCGTAGAAGAGAAGAGAAATGATCTAATCGAGGCAGTTTCTGAGTTTGACGATGATCTAATGACTAAATACTTAGAGGGAGAAGAAATTACTGCCGATGAGATTAAGAAGGCTATCAGAAAAGGAACACTTGAAGTTAAGTTCTTCCCAGTAATGTGTGGAACTGCTTTAGGAAATACTGGAGTTAAACTTTTATTAGATGCAGTAGTTGATTATATGCCTTCACCAGTTGATGTTGAGTCAATTAAGGGCGTTGACATGAATGGTAAAGAGATTGAAAGACATCCTAGTGACTCTGAACCATTTAGTGCACTTGCATTTAAAGTTATGACAGATCCATTTGTCGGAAGATTAACCTTTATGAGAGTATACTCTGGACATTTATCTTCAGGAAGTTATGTACTAAATGCCAATAAAGATAAAAAAGAAAGAGTTGGAAGAATACTTCAGATGCATGCCAATACTAGAACTGAGATATCAGATGTTTATACTGGAGATATTGCAGCTGTAGTTGGACTTAAGAATACTACTACTGGTGATACTCTATGTGATGAAAAACACGCATGTATATTAAATCCGATGGAATTTCCAGAACCAGTACTTGAACTTGCAATTGAACCTAAATCAAAAGGTGATCAAGATAAGATGGCTTTAGCACTTCAAAAACTTGCTGAAGAAGATCCAACATTTAGAGCAACTACTGATCATGAAACTGGTCAGACTATAATTGCCGGTGTTGGAGAGTTACACTTAGATATCATAGTAGATAGAATGAAAAGAGAATTTGGAGTTGAAGCTAATATTGGTCAGCCACAAGTTTCTTATAGAGAGACTATTAAAGTTCCTGCTGAATGTGAAGGAAAATACATTAAGCAGTCTGGTGGACGTGGACAATATGGTCACGTTTGGATTAAATTTGAGCCAAATCCAGATAAGGGATATGAATTTGTCGATGCAATTGTAGGTGGAGTTGTTCCAAGAGAATACATACCTGTTGTCGATAAAGGACTTCAAGAGGCTATGGAATCTGGTATACTTGCTGGTTATCCATTAATGGATGTTAAAGCTACACTTTACGATGGTTCATATCACGATGTAGATTCAAGTGAAATGGCCTTTAAAGTAGCTGCTTCACTATCACTTAAGGAAGCTAAAAAGAAATGTCAACCTGTACTTTTAGAGCCAATTATGGCAGTTGAAGTAGTTGTTCCAGAGGAGTTTTTGGGAACAGTTATGGGAGACATTACATCTAGAAGAGGAAAACCTATGGGACAAAATTCTAGAGGAAATGCTCTAGCAATTGAAGCTATGGTACCGCTTTCTGAGATGTTTGGTTATGTTACTTCACTTAGAAGTAATACTCAGGGTAGAGGAAACTTCACGATGAAGTTCGATCACTATGAGGAAGTACCTAAAAATATCACTGATGAAATAATCAAAAAAAATGGAATAAATTAGTTGAATTTTTATAATAGTCATGTTAAAATGTTATATGAAAAAGGAGGAATATAAAAATGGCAAAAGAAAAATTTGATCGTTCTAAACCACACGTTAATATTGGAACTATAGGTCACGTTGACCATGGTAAAACAACATTAAGTGCGGCTATTAGTAAAAGACAAGCTGAAAAAGGGCTTGCACAATTAACAGACTTTGCGAATATCGACAAAGCACCAGAGGAAAGAGAGAGAGGTATTACAATTAATACTGCTCATATCGAGTACGAAACTGAAAAGAGACACTACGCACACGTTGACTGTCCAGGACATGCTGATTATGTTAAAAACATGATTACAGGTGCAGCTCAAATGGATGGTGCTATATTAGTTATTGCTGCAACTGATGGACCTATGGCTCAGACTCGTGAGCACATCTTACTATCACGTCAGGTTGGAGTACCACGTATGGTTGTATTCTTAAATAAATGTGATATGGTAGATGACGAAGAGTTATTAGACCTAGTTGAAATGGAAGTAAGAGAATTATTATCTGAATATGATTATGATGGAGATAATACTCCAATTATAAGAGGTTCAGCTCTTAAAGCTCTAGAGGGAGATGCTGCATATCAAGAGAAAATTGATGAACTTATGGATGCAGTTGATGAGTGGATTGAAACTCCAGTAAGAGATAATGACAAACCATTCTTAATGCCAATTGAGGATGTATTTACTATCACTGGACGTGGAACAGTTGTTACAGGAAGAGTTGAGAGAGGTAAATTAACACTTAACGAAGAAGTTGAAATCGTTGGTATTAAAGATACTCAAAAGACAGTTGTTACTGGAATTGAAATGTTCAGAAAACAACTTGACTATACTGAAGCTGGAGATAACACAGGATTACTTTTACGTGGTATCGGAAGAGAAGACGTTGAAAGAGGACAAGTTATTGCTAAACCTGGATCAGTTACACCTCATACTAAGTTTAAAGCACAAGTTTATGTTTTAACTAAAGAAGAGGGTGGAAGACATACTCCATTCTTCAGTAATTATCGTCCACAGTTCTATTTTAGAACAACAGATGTAACTGGTGTTATTGAACTTCCTGAGGGAGTTGAAATGGTAATGCCTGGTGACAATGTTGAGATGACTGTAGAGTTAATCGCACCAATCGCTATGGAAAATGGTACTAAATTCTCAATCCGTGAAGGTGGAAGAACAGTTGGTGCTGGTAACATATCTGAAATTATTAAATAAGAGACCTTTTATTAGGTTTCTTTTTTAATGTTTTTTTAATTTTTGCTAATTTTTCCTTTTTGATTTTATTATATTATTTAAAATAGTAATTTTGCCTATAGATAAAATGACAAATTGAAGGTATTATTAGTTTTAAATTTAGTAAATTACTCATTTGATTAATTATCATATATGTATTATTATCCTCATTAAGGAGGAGATATTTTGAAAGATATAAGAATAGAAAAATTAGAAGAAGGAATGATAATACCGATAAGTTTTGATTATCATTTTGTGAGAATATTTGGTCAAAAGGATAATATGGATATACTAGAGTATTTTATATCAGATTTTTATGACATACCTATTAAAGATGTAACTGGAAATATTGAACTGTTATCTAGAGATTTAAAACAGGATAGTAAAATTGAAAAGAGTAAACAAGTTGATTTACTTTTGAGTTTAAATGATAAAAAGATAAACATAGAAATATCTAATACATCATCTATTGGAAGAAAGGAAAGAGATTTAGTTTACTTATCTAAAATTCATGGAGGGCAGCTTAAGTATAGAGATGACTATAGTAGTATAGGTTCATCATGGCAGATAAGACTAAACAACATAGCTTGTAATGGAGGAAGAGTTAGAAGAACATATTACATGATAAGTAATGATGAGGATAGATATATCTATTCTTCTAAGTTTAGAATCGATAATATAGACCTTGTAGCTGCATCTAAAATGGAGTATAATGAAGATGAAAAGTTAATCAGATGGTGCCGAATATTAAGGGCAAAAACTAGAGATGAGATAATCAAAGAACTAGGGGATGAGATTATGGATAAAGATTCTAGAGATAAACTACTAAAAGAAGTTGATAGAAACAGCAGGAATGAAGAAGTGTATGAGTTATATGAAAAATATTCTAGAGAAGAGATGGAAAGAAGAACAGAGTTAAAGGAAGCCATTGAAAAGACGACTAAAGAGGTTACAGATAAAGTGACTAAAAAAGTAACTAGTGATGTCACTAAAAAAGTAAAAAAACAAAGCCAGGTTGATATGGCCAAAAAGATGATTGATGAAAAAATAGAAATTGATATAATTTCAAAAGTTACTGGGCTTTCAAAAAGTCAAATAGAAAAGTTATAATAGTTTAACCGCGCACTTTTAATTATGTGCGCTTTTATAGTCGTTAAAAAGTGTAAAATGACGAAATTTCTTGCATTAATTTTGTTGATGATATAAAAAAAAGTATATATAATTATGTATAGAAAAGAGGGGATAAATATGGATGAGAAAATAGAACTCATAGATAAATATTTTGATGCGGCAAACTACCTTTCAGTTGGACAGTTATACTTAAAAGATAATCCACTTCTTAAAAGAAAACTAGAAAAAAGTGATATTAAGAGTAAAATAGTTGGTCATTTTGGAACTGTTCCTGCGCAAAACTTTATATATGCTCATTTAAATAGATTAATTAAAGAAAAAAATCTAGATATGATATATGTCTCTGGTCCTGGTCATGGTGGAAATAGTCCGGTTGCTAATACATATTTAGAGGGCAGTTATAGTGAAATATATGAAGATGTTACTGAGGATGAGGAGGGTATGAAAAAACTATTTAAAAGATTTTCTTATCCCTTTGGAATACCATCACATGCAGCTCCTGAAACTCCTGGATCTATTCATGAAGGAGGAGAACTTGGCTATAGTCTTGCTCACAGTTTTGGAGCAGTTTTAGATAGTCCTAACTTAATAGTATCGTGTGTAGTAGGAGATGGTGAGGCTGAAACTGGTCCACTTGCAACATCTTGGAATGGAATAAGGTTTTTAAATCCAAAAAGAGATGGTTTTGTTCTTCCTATACTTAATTTGAATGGATATAAGATAAGTAATCCAACTGTACTTTCAAGAAAGAGTAATAAACAGTTAGGTAGTTATTTTTATGGGCTTGGATACCATCCTTATTTAGTGGAAGATAAAGATAGAAATAGACTTCATAAAAAGATGTATCTAACTTTAGATAAAGTAATCGATGATTTTAAAAAGATTAAAAATGGTGAGGATATACTATATCCGATGATAATATTAAAAACACCTAAGGGATGGACTGGACCAAAGAAAGTTAAAGATATACAAATAGAAGGTACTTTTAGATCTCATCAAGTTCCTCTAATTATAAATGATGAAAAGGATGTTTTAGAACTTGAAAAATGGTTAAAGTCTTATCATCCTGAAAATCTTTTTGATGAAAGTGGAAGATTATTAAAAAACATAAAAGAAATCATTCCAGAAGGAAATATGAGAATGGGTTTAAATATGCATTCTAATGGAGGAAAAGTGCTTAAAGAGTTAAAACTTCCTGATGTATATGATTACGCTTATAACTTTGATAAACATGGATCTTATGAATCAGAGGATATGACAAATTTAAGTAAGTATTTGAGAGATGTATATAAAAATGACAATTTTAGACTATTTTCACCTGATGAGGCTATGAGTAATAGATTATATAAAATATTTGATAGTGAAAATAGAATGTGGAATAGCGAGATAAAAGAAAATGATGAATATTTATCGGTTGATGGTAGAATAATGGATTCATATCTATCAGAACACTTATGTGAGGGAATGCTTGAGGGATACATTCTCACTGGAAGACATGGAATATTTACAAGTTATGAGGCTTTTATTAGAGTTGTAGATTCTATGGTTTCCCAGCACGCTAAGTGGTTAAAAACTTCTAGTGAACTAGAGTTTAGAGAGGATATATCATCTTTAAATATACTACTTACATCTCACATTTGGCAGCAGGATCACAATGGATATACACATCAAGAACCTGGATTTTTAAATCATATAGCTGATAAAAAAGGTTTTATTTCTAGAATATATCTTCCGTATGATACTAACAGTTTAATTGTGACTGTAGATCACGCACTTAAAACTAAAAATAAAATAAATGTAATAACTGCATCTAAACATCCTTCGCTTCAGTGGTTAAATATGAAAGATACGATTGATCATTTTAATAAAAAAATTGGAATTTGGGATTTTGTTTCTGACAGTGGGAAACCTGATATTGTAGTTGCATCTGCTGGAGATACTCCAACTTTAGAGTCTATTGCTGCCGTAAAATTATTTAAATCATATTTTCCTAAAATTAAAGTTAGATATGTAAATGTTATTGATCTTATGAGTTTGGATAAAAATCATCCTCATGGAATAGATGATAAATCTTATAATGAACTATTTCCTAAAAATGTACCTATATTATTTGTCTTTCATGGATATCCTACTTTAATTAAGAGTTTAACATATGATAGAGATAGCAAAATGCTTATTAGAGGATATGTAGAAGAGGGATCTATAACAACACCTTTTGATATGAGAGTTAGAAATGGAATTGATAGATATCATTTAGTAAATGATATGATAGATTTATTAAATTTAGGTAAAAAGGGTAGTGAAGTTAGTAATAAAATGATAGATAATATATCTATGCATCACAATTATATTTTAGAAAATGGAATAGATCCTCCTGAGATAAAAAATTGGACTTTTGAATGAGATTAGACTTTAAAGTTTAATCTTTTTTTGATTAAAAAAATAATATTTCTAACATTATTAGTTAGAAAGGAGAATTGTAATGGCACGTCATAAAGTTGAAATATGTGGCGTGAATACTGCGAATATAAAAGTTTTGAGTCATGATGAACAATTGAAATTATTTAAGAAATATCAAAATGGAGAATTAAGGGCGAAAGATGAGCTCGTAAATGGCAACTTAAAATTAGTTTTATCTATTTTAAAATCATACTCTGGAAGGTGTGATAATATGGATGATTTATTCCAAGTTGGATGTATGGGATTAATTAAGGCTATAGATAATTTTGATCTATCTCATAATGTCAAATTTAGTACTTATGCGGTTCCGATGATACTAGGTGAGGTAAAGAGATATATAAGAGATAATAATAGTGTTAGAATTTCTAGAAGTATAAAAGATTTATCTTATAAGATACTCAGTTTAAAGGAAAAATATGTAAAAGATAATTTAAAAGAGCCTTCGAATAGTGAGATTGCATGTATGCTTGGTGTTACTGAATACGATGTTGTGAGTGCTTTAAATTCTCTTAAGGATACTGTAAGTATGTTTGAACCTATTTATAATGATGGCGGTGATGTAATATATCTCGCTGATCAACTGTCAAAACAAGATGGAATATATGATGCCGAAACTAAGATATCTCTTAGAGAGGCTTTAGGTAAGATAAAAGAAAAGGAAAAATACATTTTAATTCAGAGGTATTTAGTTGGTAAGACGCAGATGGAACTGTCTGAAGAGATTGGAATAAGTCAAGCACAGATATCGAGACTTGAAAAAAGTGGACTTAAAAATGTAAAGAAACTTATAAAATAATTTATCTTTTTAATTAAATTTTTTTAAAAGAAACATTATATTTGTTTCTTTTTTTAATATTCGTTTAATATTTTTAAAATATAATTACCATGTGAAAGGTGATGACGTTATGTATATTTTAAAGAATGCTTTAATTTCTATTTTTAGGAATAAAGGAAGAAACATTTTAATTGGAATAATTATTTTTATTATTTCTTTGGCTTCTACTATAATGCTTGCAATTAACAATACAGCAAGTGATTTAATTGCTTCATATGAAAGTGCTTATGAAAAAGAAGTTACAATATCTTTTAACCGTGAAAATATGATGAAAAAATCTGATTTCTCTAGTGAGGATGGCAAGGAGAAAGCGAAGGAAAACTTTTCCAATATTTCTTCTTATACAATAGATGATATTGAGAAGTTTGCAAATAGTAAATATGTAAAAAGTTATTATTATACTTATGACATATCTCTTAATGGTAGTAGCATCCAAAAGGTAACGGATGAGAAAGCAGATGATTCTAAGAAGGATGATTTTCATTTTGATAAAAGTCATGGACAGTCTTCTTTAGATTTTACTTTGATGGGATATAGTTCAGCCGAAGCAATGAGTGAATTTATAGATGGTAACTATGAAATAACTCAAATAACTGATGACGCTTGGGATAATATATTTAAGGGAAAATATGTATTTATTAGTGATGAACTTGCAAGTTACAACAATACTTCTTTAAATGATAAGATAGAACTGAGTGATGAAAATGGTAATAAATACGAGTTTGAAGTAGTTGGTATTTATAAGGAGAAATCTAATGAAAATTCTATGGAGATGTTTTCAAATTCTGCTAATACAATTATTACTAATGCAGATGAGGTTGTTTCAATAACTAGTTCTAATAATAGTATAAAGGGAAAACTTAACCCAACTTTTATAATTGATGATTATAAAAATGTTTCAAAGATCCAAAAGGAGTTTTACTCAAAAGGTTTAGATAAAAATTATGTTTTAGAAAGTAATGAGGAAAAAGTTTCTTCGAGTCTTTCATCTATTTTAAATGTTAGGTCCTTTTCTGTAACTTTTTTGATTGTCACATTGGCAATTGGTGTGGTAGTGTTATTTGTAATAAACATGATTAATATTCGTGAAAGAAAGTATGAAATAGGAGTTTTGAGAACTATAGGTATGAGTAAGTTAAAACTAACTATTCAGTTTACTTTAGAACTTTTAATTATTGCTTTTATCTCATTAATAATTGGTACTGGTGTCGGCTTTATTACGTCAAAGAATGTGAGTAATACTTTACTATCTAACGAAATAAAAAATAGTGAAAAAACAGTTAGTGATATTAAAAGTAATTTTGGTGGACCTGAATCTAAAGGAGGACCTTCTTTAGAACATGGCTACAGGGGAATGCCAAATGTTCAAGCTTATGATAAGGTAGATGCAGTTGTAAACGTTAAAGTAGTAGGCGAATTACTGGTTATAGGACTTACACTTGTATTCATAAGTAGTACATCTTCAATGATAACAATTCAAAGGTTTTCACCACTTACGATACTAAAGGAGAGAAGTTAATATGAAAAAGAATAATAATATTTTATCTATACAAAATGTAAGTTATAGATATAGTGATGCTGAAAAGGATGAGTATGCGATTAGAAATATAAGTTACAATTTTGAAAGTGGTAAGGTTTATGCGATTAGAGGTAAAAGTGGTTCTGGTAAGACAACTTTACTTTCATTAATTAGTGGTTTGGAGAAATGCAGTGAAGGAAGTATTTTATTTGATGAGAAAGATCTTAAAAATATTAATTTAGATGAATATAGGAGTCATGACATTGGCGTTGTATTTCAAAGTTATAATTTACTCCCTTTCATGAGCGTAAGTGAAAATATCATTTTGTCTATGGATGTAAGTGGAATTAAGATAGATAATAAAAAAGCCAGGGCTTTAGAACTTATGAAAACTGTTGGACTTAAGGATAGTTATGCAAATAGAAAAGTACTTAAAATATCTGGTGGTGAGCAGCAAAGGGTTGCTATTGCAAGAAGTTTGTCTTATGATCCTAAGATAATTATAGCGGATGAACCTACTGGAAATTTAGATAAAGAAACTGAAGAAGATATTATAGATATTTTTAAAAAGCTTGCTCACATTAATGGTAAATGCGTAATTATAGTTACTCATTCACCTAATGTTTGTGCTATGGCTGATAAAGTATATGATTTAAAGACAAATAAATAAGTTATATACTTTTTTTAATAATTATAACCTTTTTTAGTAAATAATTTATCTTTTTACTCTTTTTTATGTATAATTATGTTAGATTTTATAATATATTTATTTTGAAAGAAGGTAATAAATATGAACGAGCCTATTATAGGAATTATATCTTCGAGAAAAGTGGATAAAGAAAATGTCTTTAAAAACCAAACATGTTTTAACAATAATTATTTTAAAATGGTTGTATTATCGGGAGGTATTCCTTTGGGAATTGTTTTTCCTGATGGAAAATTTATAGAAGAAGAACTTGAAATTTGTGACGGTTTTATTTTTCAAGGTGGAAGTATAATTGAATCATGTCAACTAGAGGCTATGGATTATGCAATTAAAAATAAGAAGCCTATTTTAGGTATTTGCTTGGGGATGCAGACGATGGTCGCTTATGAGTGGTTTAAAAATAATTTTGATGAAGATGCTAAATATCTTATAGAGTATGAAAACAAATTTTTATCAAAAGTTGACGGGCATAATAATGTTGATCCATTTATGATTAGTGATATTGACAAAAGCAAACATGAGGTATTTTTAGATAAAAACAGCATTTTATATAATATATATAATGATGAGATCATAAATGTACCATCAGTTCATAATTATTCGGTTAATAAGAATGTATTTGATAGCAGTAGTTTTTTTAAAATTACTGGTAAAAGTAGCGATAAAATAGTTGAGGTGATTGAAAGTAGAGATCCTAATTATTGGGCAGTTGGAGTTCAATTTCATCCAGAACTTGAGGAATTTAATTTAATATTATTTAAAGAATTTGTAAGTCAGTGCAAAAAGCGTCAATTTGACAATAAATAGATTTAATGTATAATAAAGCCCTTGGAAAGAGGGGATTATAAATGAATGACAAGATAAGTGTTTTTGCTGCTGATTATTGGACTGATAGATATCAGCGTTCGTATTCATATATACATAGTGGAAATATTAAATTTAAAGTTAATAGAAAAAGTGCAATGAATATGGCAAAAGGTGCTATATTTAAACGTGTTTTAAGTTTAAATATAAAAAAATTACTAGATAGTAGTTTTGGCTATATTCAAATTAGGGAAGATAGTGATATATTACTTAGATCTTTAGATAGTGCAGGAGTAAAACTTCCTTTAAACTATTCTAAAAATAAATCTATAATGTATATAGAGGATGATAAAATATATGTATATGAGGATGGTATGAGTCATGCACAAAAAATAAGATGATGTATTAGTCATTTTATTTTTTTTATCTCATATATTATTTTGAAGGTGAAGATGTATGATGCTTTCAGATTTGCAATCTAAAGATGTTGTTAATTTATTAGATGGTAAAAAATTAGGTTCGATTATAGATGTAATGGTAGATAAAGAAGGTGGTATTGTTGAAATAAATATTCAAAAGAAAAGGTTTTTGTTTTTCTCTTCAGCAAGTAATGTAATTAAATGGTCACAGATTGACAAGATTGGAAAAGATGTTATACTAGTAAGTGTAAAAAGTTAGGGGAGAGTATATGAAAATACTATTACATACTGGAAAGTTTAAAGAGGTTGAAAAAAGTGGAGTTGGAAGAGCAATCGTTCATCAAAAAAAAGCATTAGATTTGGTTCATATACCTTATACTACAGATGTTAATGGTGATTATGATATTGTTCACATTAATACTATATTTCCAGAATCACTTATGCTTGCTAAAAAGAGCAAGAAAAGGGGAAAAAAGGTTATTTTTCATGCTCATTCTACAGAGGAAGATTTTAGAAATTCGTTTAAACTTTCAAATGCTGTATCACCACTTTTTAAACAGTGGTTGAAAAGTTGTTATGGTTCGGCTGATTTATTAATTACACCTACTGAATATTCAAAAAAATTATTAGAAAAATACGATTTAGATAAAGAAATTATTGCTATATCTAATGGTATAGATTTGGATTTTTTTGATAGAAAAAAATGTCATCCAGACGTCTTTAGAAAAAAATATGGTTTTACTAAAGATGACAAGGTGATAATGTCTGTTGGTCTTTATATTGAAAGAAAAGGTATACTTGATTTTTTAGAACTTGCAAGAAGGTTACCTGATTATAAGTTTATATGGTTTGGTTATACAAAGCCTTCATTAATTCCTGAAAATATAAGTAGAGCAATTAAAAATAAACCGGATAATGTTTTATTTCCTGGTTACATAGATTCAAAAGAACTTAGAGATGCTTATGCTGGGTGTGATATATATATATTTCCGACAAAAGAGGAAACTGAAGGTATAGTTTTATTAGAGGCGCTTGCTTTAAAAACTAAGACTATAGTTAGTGATATTCCAATATATGAGGGTTGGCTTAAAGATGGAGTTAATATATATAAAGCTAAAGATGTAGATGAATTTGAAAGTAAAATTAAATCTATTATAGAAAAGAAGTTACCTGATTTAACAAGTGAAGGTTATAAGGTTGCTAAAGAGAGAGATATAAAATCAATTGGTTATGAACTTAAAAAAGTATATGAACATGTTTTGGAAAGTGATTTGATAAATACGGATTAATGTCCGTTTTTTTTGATATATATTGTCATTATACAAATTATATTTTATCTTTGAAGTAGACATGAAAAAAGGATTGTAATTTATTAATAATATATTACAATCCTTTATAAATTTTTTATTTAGCAATATTTAAGTCAATATCGATTTTTTTTGCAAAATTGTCTAATTCAATTGTATATTTTCCATCACCATCATATGTATAATATAAATATTTAGTATATGATGCATCAGGTCTTAATTCGCCACCAGATTGAATAGAATCATCAAAATATGCAAATTGGTTTTTAACTTCAGTACCTTGTGAGCCAAAAACTTTTATGTAGAACATATTTAAACTGTGAGTTTCATTTTTTAAGTTTTTAACTGTAATAGGTATTTTAATAACATCTTTGTCATATTCATCACTAAATTCATTGGTGTTTTTCACAAATTCTATTTGACTTCCAATAGTGATTTCTAAGTCATCAAATTTAAACGATTTATCTAATGAATAATCAGATGTTTTTTGATTTTTCGAATCATTTGTTATATCTGTTGAATTTATTGTTGTAGTATTATTTTCATTTCCATTATTTTTGTCATTATCTCCTACTGAGATAATAACAGTTCCTAGAATAAATATTCCAATAATCACACATAATACAACAAGCCATGTAGGAGTTTTCTTTTGTTCCATTTTTTACACCTCACTTCCTAGTTCACTAATCTATATTAAAACTCCTGTACTAGCGAGTTTTAACCAATCTTATATTTTTAAAAGTAATGTATTTGTGCTGCTATAATAATTATATATAAAATATTGATGAAAATCAATGATTGTCTAAATACAGTGATATTTTCAGTGATATTTGTGATATAATTGCTTTGATGATTAGTATGAAATTAAATAATTTGGGTTCTGAACGCATTGTGACTGATAGGTTAATTCTTAAGAAAACACAAAAAAAGATTTAAAAAAAATATATAATTTATTTAATGACAAAGAAATATGTGATAAAGAAGGATGGAAGTACTGGAATTCATTTGATGATTTTGAAAAACAAATAAATGATAATATTACTTATTATAATAGTAAGTCTGTATACGATTGGATAATTTTTATAAAAGATAATGAGACCCCTATCGGTATAATCAGCGTTCATACAAAACATGAAGAGGATTACTCATGTGAAATCGGATATAGTATTCATCCTACATATCACGGAAAAGGATACTGCACAGAAGCATTAATTACTGTGTCAAAATTTCTAATAAATAAAGTTGGTTTTTATAGGCTTGTATGCAAATACAGAAACAATAATATAGCTTCTAAAAAAGTTTTGGAAAAATCAAGTTATAAATATGAAGGAACTGAAAGATGTGCGCGATATAGAAAAGGTAAATTTTTGGATGTGCATGTATATTCGTTATTAAAAATAGACTTATAAAAAATTTAAAGTGGATAGTATAGAATTTATTATTCACTAATCTTATTTAATAATCTTATTTAGTTCGGAAAGATTTATTAATCTAAGTTGTTAATCTATAGAATAACCATTATATCTTTGATCATAGTATTCATTTTTGACAAATCGCATATCATAACTTAATATTATTATATATAAATGCAAAAATACTATTAATGCTTTCATTCATCATGCTTAAATAGATTACTTAATCTTTTTTTACAAATAAAAAATCGAACTAGAGGTTCGACTAAATAATCAAATGGAGCGGATGAGGAGAATCGAACTCCCGTAGTCAGCTTGGAAGGCTGGGGTTCTACCATTGAACTACATCCGCATCAGACAACATAAATTATACCTTTATTTATCTTGTCTGTCAACATATTTGATATAAAAAAGTTAAAAAAGTCTATTTTGTGAATTGAAAAAGTAAATTCCAGTTCCGATATTCTTAAACAGAATTTAGTTATGCACAAAGTTCCAGTTTTGAATTTGTAAAACTAAATTCCTTTTTATATAATATCTCACATGGGTGTTTCGACATTGAAAGTGA
>JAFWHR010000012.1 GCA_017511945.1 Bacilli bacterium
AATTTCTAACACAAATGTTATTTTACTATCTTCTTTGCACAAAATCAAATTCTAAAAATCAAAAAACGCCCTTTAAAATAGACGTTTCTCTTTCACATTGTTTTCCATCTAAGGAACTGGAATTTACTTTTTTAATTCACAAAAAAGTCTATTTTGAATTTTTAATATCTGTGATAAAGAATATTATTTTGCTTCTACTATTAATTTAATTGCTGTTCTTTCTTCACCATCTATAATTATGTCAGTAAAAGCAGGAATACATATTAAATTTTTTCCACTTGGAGCGACAAATCCTCTTGCAATAGCTATTGCTTTTATAGCTTGATTTAAAGCACCAGCTCCTATAGCTTGAATTTCTACTTCTCCTTTTTCTCTAAATACATTAGCTAAAGCACCAGCGACTGAACTAGGGTTAGATTTAGCCCTTACTTTAAGTGTTTCCATGTTTTTTTCTCCTTTCTTTACACTTAATACTATGAAAATGAGTAAAGTAAAATACCTAAATATTTACAAAAGATTAAAAATAAACTATAATTATTCTAGATGTAAAAGACCTTTAAAAGGAGGAATTTTATGAATAAAATCAGAACAAGTATAAATTTAGATGATGAAAAAATAAGAGCACAATACTTTCATGAAATGGCGGAAAATTCAAGAATACTTGAACTACTTTTAAATACATGTTACAAGGTGGGGATTATACCACTTTCTGCTAGTAAAGGTCACGGAAAAGGCACACTTGCGTATGTTATATTAAAACTAGATAAAAATCATCTAAGTTCTATAGGAAAACTTTTAGATTTAGTTGAGGAAATACCTGATAGTGAATTTAATGTGAGAAGTGATGGTTCAGGAATATGCGCGGAGATGACTTGTGATCCAAAGGATTATGAACAATTATTTACGAGAATTAAAGAAATAATTGAAGAGGCTAATATTGACAATAAACATACATATAATTATACAGTTATGAGTACAGTATACAATATTGCAAAAATAATTAGAGAGGTAATACAAGCTGATATGTTATTTGCAGTAAATGAAAAATTGTATGAACGAGGTAAGTGTGGACTTTCTATTTTTAAATCTAATCAAATTAACAAAATAAATAATAAAGCGGCTGATAGTATAGAAGATGTAATATATAAGCTTAAAACTAAATCTGCATTAAGTATGCCTGTTTTGTTTTTCTCTACTTTTGAAGAACTAAGAAATTTTTATTTTGAGTTGGATGAGATAGTATACAGTAAGGATATTAGTGGTGATGAAAATGGACAGTAATTTAAAAAGAAGTGTTATACTTGAACACTATTCTAATCCTCACAATAGAGGATTAATTGATGATAAAGCATATAAAAAAGTCAATATGAATAACGAAAGTTGTATTGATGAGGTAAATCTCATGTTAAAAATTGAAAAAGATAAAATAGTTGATGCAAGATTTGATGGGGAAGCATGTGCGATGTGCATATCTTCTTCTTCTATCATGACAGATTTACTAATTGGAAAGAGTGTTAAAGAGGCCAATGAAATACTTAAAAACTTTCTAGCTATGGTAAAAGAAGAAAAATACAATGAAAAAATTTTAGAAGAAGCAATAGTATATGAAGATGTTTCTAAAACTCCAAATAGAGAAAAATGTGTCCTTTTACCATGGTGGGGAGTAGAAAAAATATTAGACGAATTAAAACCTAGTGTTAAAGAGGAGAGGTAACATGGCAAAAAAACTAGGAATTGATGAAGATAAAATAGTTAAAATATCTAAGCAAAAATCAGAACCTGAGTGGATGAAAAATTTTAGATTAGAATCATATTACACGTTTAAACAAAAACCTGAACCGAATTTTGGCCCCGAGTTAAAGATAGATTTTGATCTAATTAATTATTATAAGAAAGTTCAAGATAAAACTGAAAGTAATTGGAATAATATATCATGTCCTATAAGAGAAACATTTGAAGAGGTAGGACTTATTGATGCAGAAAAAAAATATTTAGATGGAATTGGCGCACAATTTGAAAGTGAAGTAGTATATCACAGTATGATAAAAGAACTTGAATTTAAAGGTGTCATTTTTTGCAGTACTGATGATGCTTTAAAAAATTATCCTGAAATATTTAAAATGTATTTCAATAAACTAGTAAAATATGATGAGAATAAATATACTGCTTTAAATGGTGCGGTTTGGAGTGGGGGAACTTTTATATATGTTCCACCTCATACTAAAGTAGATAGACCACTTCAAAGTTATTTTAGAATAAATTCAAGAAATATGGGACAGTTTGAAAGAACGTTAATTATAGTTGATGATTATTCTAGTGTCCATTATATGGAAGGGTGTACTGCAGTTTACCATTCAGAAGATTCTCTTCATGCAGCTGTTGTGGAAATATTTGTCGGTAAAAATTCCAAATGCAGATATACAACGATACAAAACTGGGCAGATAACATATACAATTTAGTTACTAAAAGGGCTATAGTCGATGAAGGTGGTAAGATGGAGTGGATTGATGGTAATATCGGTTCAAAAACGAATATGAAGTATCCATCTTGCATATTAAAAGGTGAAAATGCAGTAGGAAACTGTATATCAATTGCAGTTGCAGGCGAAGGTCAAATACAAGATGCTGGAGCTAAAATGATCCATCTTGCGAAGAATACTACTAGTAAAATAATTAGTAAATCTATAGCTGCAAATGGTGGAATATCAAACTATAGAGGAACAGTAAAAATAGGTAGGGATGCAGAAAATTCGAAGAGTATTGTAAAATGTGATACAATTATATTAGATGATAAGTCTAAAAGTGATACAATACCAAAGAATATAGTAGAAAATAAGTCATCATATTTAGAACACGAGGCGACAGTATCGAAATTAGATGAAGAGAAACTTTTTTATTTGATGAGTAGGGGACTTGATGAAGAGAAAGCAAAAGAACTACTCATAATAGGTTTTATAGATGAGTTTAGAGAAAATCTTCCAATGGAGTATGCTGTAGAACTAAATTCTTTACTTAAAAACTATTTTTAGGAGGAAAAAAATGAATAAAATAGGGAAATTATTAATTTTATTAATTATAATAGCTATAGGTGGATATTTTGCATTTACCAGTTTAAACAGTTCTAAAAAATTGGAAGAGAAAATTAAAGCTGCAAGTAGTGACTATTTTGAAAAATACGTAAGTACAAATGAGACTATGTCAGCATATAAAGTAACTTTAAATGAACTAATTGAATCTGGCGAAGACTACGATTTGAATGAACTTAATAAATGTGATAAAGAGAAGACATATGCTGTTATTTCAATTGATTATAAAACTGGAAGTCCTAAAAAGGTAGAAGTTGAGTTAAAATGTTAAAAACTTGTCTTTTACCTTTTTAAATTACAAAAAGTGTTTAAATTAGTAAAATTGCCTTATAGGAAAATGCCATTTTGAGTTCATTTTTTTTATGAAAATTATTAAATTACCTGTTTGTACTTCATTTTAGACTGTGCTATAGTACGCATCTGAAAGGAGGAAGAAACAATGCTTAATCAAGTCGTTTTAGTTGGAAGACTTACAAAAGATCCTGAACTTTATCAGACAGAAACAGGAAGAAAACTTGCTCATATGACACTTGCTGTACCGAGATCATATAAAAATAGTGAAGGTCAGTATGAGACAGATTTTATAACTTGTAAACTTTGGCAAAGCGTTGCTCAAAACACGGTTGATTATTGTAAAAAAGGAGATCTTGTCGGCATTCGAGGAAGAATAGAAACATATAATTATGAATCTGAAGAAGGACGTAAATATTTAACTGAAGTTATAGCTGATAAAGTCACCTTTTTATCGAATAAAAAAGCAGATGTTTAAATGATGTGAACCCCAAATAGGAGACATCAATAAAAAAGCAAATTAAAATCAAGGGCGAACGAAGGGAATTCATCTAGACCCTTGATTTTAATTATGTAATTATAATACTTATTCAAATAAAGCTTATCTTTATTTGTCATTTTTATATCTAATTATGTTAGTGTTGTCTATATTTGTAAAAATTGATATAATATTTGCGGTGTAAGAGGTTCTTATGATGTATCATAAGAGGTTTTATCGAAAAAAGAACCACCTTTTTAATAATATAGACAATCATTTTATAAATTAAATATGATTAGATGGGAGATATGTAATATGAAAATAAAATACGAATTAATTAAAGAGAGTAATCGCGCACGTCTTGGGAAGTTGGTTACTAACCATGGTACGTTTGATACGCCAATGTTTATGCCTGTTGGGACGCTTGCTAATGTAAAACTTTTAACTCCAGAAGAACTTAAGGAAGCTGGAAGTGCAGTTATTCTTTCTAATACATATCATTTATGGCTTAGACCAGGTGAAGATATAGTATCTAAAGCAGGTGGACTTCATAAGTTTATGAATTATAATGGTCCTATTTTAACTGATTGTGGTGGGTTTCAAGTGTTTTCACTTATTAAAAATAAGGAGAAAGACATCACTGAGGAAGGCGTTCATTTTAAAAGTCACATCGATGGCAGAAATCTTTTTTTAACTCCAGAACTTTCAATACAAATTCAAAACAAACTAGATAGTGATATAGCCATGAGTTTTGATGAGTGCATACCTTTTCCCGCTACTTATGAATATGCTAAAAAGAGTACTGAAAGAACTCTTAGATGGGCTAAAAGAGGAAAGAATGCTTTTAATAATGACAATCAGTCTCTTTTTGGAATTGTCCAAGGTGGAGCTTATAAAGATCTTCGAAAATACAGTGCTTTAGAAACTGTGAAGATGGATTTTGAAGGATATTCAATTGGTGGAACTTCTGTAGGTGAAGATAAAGAAACGATGTATAATATGGTAGATTGGGCGATTAAGTATTTACCTAAAGATAAACCTAGATATCTAATGGGAGTTGGAGAACCTATAGATCTTTTAGAGGGCATTGAAAGAGGAGTAGATATGTTTGACTGTGTTTTACCTACTAGAATTGCTAGACATGCAAATGCATTTACATTAGATGGAAAGATTAATTTAAGAAATGCTAAGTTTAAAGAGGATTTTTCGCCTATAGATAAAGAATGTGACTGTTATACTTGTAAGCACTACAGCAAAGCCTATGTAAGACACCTGTTTGTTGCTGGTGAAAGTTTAGGTGGAAGACTTTTATCTATTCATAACATAAGATTTTTAATAAAAATGATGGAAAATGTCAGAAATTCTTTAAAGAACGATAAATTTGAGGAATTTAAAGAACTATTTATAAAAAGGTACTATAAATAGTTCATTTTTTATTGATTCCAAATATACTTCCTAGAACTGAAGATACTATTAAAATAGATATGTATATTAGATAACTAGCGTTAAAGCTTTCAAACAAAATAGTTAATATAGTTAATAGTAAACTTATAAATAAAGATAATTTGAATCCTTCAAGCCATCCATTTTTGATGGATTTTTTTCCAATTAAGTATCCGCCTATAGCAAATGATAGTATAAATGTAATAATTTTTAATATACTAATCACTTTATAATTTAATATATTAAAGTAGTTAAAAACAGTAATTAATAAAGATGAAATAAGAAAAAATATTATCATATATATAGACGTTTTTAAAATGTTTTTAAGACTTTTCACGTAATCAGCTCCTATAAAAAAATATGATAAAGAAAATAAAATATGTTACTTGATAATGATTTGATAATATGCTATACTTTAGTTAAAGTAGGTAGGGTGAGATGATGAATAATAAAGGACCTAATGATGAATTTGAAAACTTTAAAAATAATGATACGAACTTATATGATAAATATAAAAGTAGTATAGATAATCCAGTTTTTGAAGATTCAGAGGATATAGAAATTTTAACATTAGAAGAAGATAAGGAAGCACATGAAAAACTTACTGGTATATTGACATCAGAAGAGAGAAAAATTAAAGAGAAAACTGGTTTTGATAGAAAGACCGTTTTAATAATAGTCTTGATCGCGGCAATTTTAGGTATAGGATATGCAACTTTTGCACAAGCCTTAGCCTATGATGGTGTTATTTCATCAACTTCAAAAGACGGTGTTTGGGACATAGGTTTTATAAAAATGAATCAAAAAGAAAAAAAAGGAAAAGCAGCAGAAATTTCCGCTCCCAGTTTTAGTAAACACGAAGCGACATTTAACGTTTCACTTTTAGAACCAAATGATGAGATCACGTATGAGTTAACCATAAAGAATAGTGGTAATTTAAATGCAGAAGTTTCAAGTATAAGTTTAGTTCCTGGAAACAGTTCAGAGGATGTAATATTATTTTATGTTAGTGGCCTTTCTGTAGGTGATAGGTTAGATGCAGGAAAAACTACTAATGTGTCAGTAACTGCAAAATACAGTTCTACACATGGTTCTAAACTTGCGACGAAAACTATGCAGGTAGTTATAAATTATAGGCAAAGAAAGTAGAATTATTGTTAACTGTCAACAAAATGTAAAATAGTAAAATTGTTAAAAGAAAATTCAAAAAACGATTTTCTTTTTATTTTATTTATGATAAACTTATTATAGTTTAGGAGGGTAAATAATATGGGACTTTTTGACAAAATAGTTGGAAAAGATGAAGAAGATATATTTGAAGAACCAAATAAAGATAATAAATACTATGATATGAAAAGTGTTGATGCACTTAAAGACGATGGTAAATCTAGAATGATTTTACTTGAACCTAGAGCATATTCTGAGTCACAGCAAATAGCAGATCATTTAAAAAAGAGAAATGCGGTTGTGGTAAATTTAAAAAGAGTTACTCCAGAACAAGCTAAGAGAATAGTTGATTTTTTAAGTGGAACTATTTATGCGATAGGTGGAGATTTACAGAAAATAGGTGGAGGAATATTTTTATGTACTCCAAACAATGTAAGTGTTCAAGGTAAAATAACAGGAGAAACTGAAGGAAAAGATATTCACGATAACGATGATATTAATATAGAATGGTAATAGAGAAAAGAGGCATATTATGGAGAAATTTAATAGGACTCTTAGAGGTTATGATCCAGAAGAAGTAAACGATTTTCTCGATGAAGTTATTAAAAAAGTTGAGAAGATGGTTAGCGACATCGATGAGAAAAACAATCTTTTAAAAGAGCGAGAAGAAAAGATAAAATTACTTGAATCAAAACTCGATGAGAGTAGAGATTTGAGAGAAAAATTAGAAGGTTATGAGAGAATGGAAAACTCTTTGAATCAGGCTATAATTATGGCTCAAAGGACTTCTGATCAACTTAGGAATAGTGCACAAAGAGAGAGTGATCTCATAATTGATGACGCAAAAAAGAATGCCAGTAGAATTGTCAATGAAGCTTTAATAAGAGCAGAAAAAATTGAAGATAATGCCTCAAATATTAAAAGAAATATTACTGTTTTAAAGAAGAGACTTAAAAATATCATAGAATCACAACTTCAAATGATAGATGATATTGACGATTTAGATTTTTGAAAAGCACTTTAGAAAAAGTGTTTTTTTTCAAGGTGTAAATTGTTGTTTTAATCATATATAAATGGTATAATGATTATATGCTTAGAGGTGGTTAATTATGTTTTTTTATAAAAACGTAAATATAAATTATGAGAGACTTGGAAGTAAAAAAGGAAGACCCATTGTCTTTTTACACGGATGGGGACAAAATATACAAATGATGAAGATGTTAGGTGAAAAATTTGACAACAACGATGTTATTATTATTGATTTTCCCGGTCATGGTAAGAGTGAAGAACCAAAAGAGGTATGGACACTATTTGATTTTTCTGATATGGTTCATACTTTGCTTGAAAAATTAAAGGTAAAAAAGCCTATTTTAGTAGGTCATTCATTTGGAGGAAAAGTAGCTTTAATATATGCATCTATTTATGAAACTGAAAAACTAGTTTTGTTTGGAAGTCCTTTTAAAGTTAAGAAAAATCCTGATTCTTTTAAGGTGAAATTTTTAAAAAAAGTAAAGTCTTTACCTGGAATGGAAAAAATATCTGAATATGCAAAAAAACATATGGGATCTGAAGATTACAGAAATGCAAGTCCAATAATGAGAGATATTTTAGTTCAGCATGTAAATACTGATATTACAGATTTAGTTAAAAAGATTAAGTGTCCAACTATAATTATTTGGGGAGATAAAGATCAAGCGGTTCCGATAGAAGATGCTTATGAACTTGAGGGCTTAATTAAAGATTCTGCAGTTATTAAATATCCTGGATGTACACATTACGCATATTTAGAGCGTCTTGGTCAAACTATGAGCATTCTTCAAAATTTCATAGAGGGTGATATAAATGAAAGTTGATTTTTTAATCTCTTGTGTAGTTTATTTAGTTTTTGTTTTTTTAAGAAGTAGAGAAACTATTCACATGCTCCAGCAAAATAAATACAATGCACATAAAACGTATTTAAAATGGCTTAAAAATAATTTGGATAAAGGATTTAAAAATTTAAGTATAGTATTTCTGATTCTTTTAGTATTTTTAATGTATAAAAATGTGGGAGTTTTAAAGATATGTTTTAATTTAATATATATAATTTTAATAATAGATATATTAAGTGGTAATAATCAAAATAAATTACCTTTAAAATACACATCTAGAGTTAAGAGGCTAATATTTACCAATTCATTAACCCATATAATTATTATAGTAATTATGAGCATGATAGTTACAAGTAATAATTTAGTTTATTTATATCTCATTTTAGGTTTTATCGCATACATTAACAGTTTATATGTATTACTTGCAGTACTAATAAATACGCCTATAGAGAAATTTGTGGGACTGTATTATAAAAATAAGGCTAAAAATAAGCTCAAATCTATGAACAATTTAAAGGTGATTGGAATTACTGGAAGTTATGGTAAGACGAGTAGTAAAAACATATTAAATGACATTTTGAACATAAAATATAACAGTATGCCAACTCCTAAAAATTTCAATACTCCATTTGGTCTTATGATATCAATCAATAATTATTTAGACAAGTTTACTGATGTTTTTATCGCGGAAATGGGTGCATGTCAAGAAAATGATATTAATGAACTGTGTAATTTAGTTCATCCAAAATATGGAATAATAACTAAGATAGGAGTTGCCCATTTACAGACCTTCAAAACGAGAGAAAACATTCAAAAAACTAAATTTGAATTGATAGAAAACTTACCAAGTGATGGAATAGGAGTGTTGAATGGAGATGATGAGTGGCAGAGAAATTATAAACTTAAAAATAAGTGTAAGATAAAGTGGATTGGTATAGATAGTAAAGATGTCGATGTAAGAGCTACAAATATAACACTATCGCCAAATGGTACTAAATTTGATGTCATATTTAAAAATGACAAAAATAAGTATACATTTGAAACCAAACTATTAGGTTATAATAATGTATATAACATTCTCTCGTCTGTTGCTTTGGGAAGAGAATTTGGCATGAGTATTGAGCAGCTTCAAACAGGAGTCTCTAAAGTCAAACCTGTTGAACATAGGTTAGAACTTAAAAGACAGGGCGATATTACTATTATCGATGATGCATATAATTCTAATCCATCTGGTTCTAAAATGGCTTTAGATGTTCTTAAAATGATGCCAGGTAAACACATAGTTGTCACTCCTGGTATGATTGAACTTGGTGATGAGGAATATGAAAAGAATTATGAATTTGGAAAGTATATTGCCGATGTAGCAGATGAGGTAATACTTGTTGGAAGAGAAAAAACTAAACCTATACAAGACGGGTTAAGAGAAAAAGAATTCGACATAAATAAAGTACATATAATTAACGATGTTTTAATAGCTTTTGAATTAATTCAAAAACTTAAGGGTAGAGAGACTTATGTTTTACTTGAAAATGATTTACCCGATATATTTAATGAAAAATAGTAAAAAAGGGAGGAGTTATAATGAACAATATAATAAAAAAAATTAATCCAAAATTATTTGAAAATACATATGATAAGAACAATACGATGGGGCCGATAAAACCGGAGCCAATAAAACAATATGACTTTAATAGAAATAATATTGTACAAGCAAATAAAGGTGAACTAACATCAAGGTCTTCGGATATTAAAGCAATAGTATCATCATATAAGATGCCAGACCTAGATAAAGCTGCAGAACTGACCAATAGTTCTAATACACAATTGTTAGGCCCATTTGATTATGGCTATGAAGCAGAATATGTAGATGAAGTTGATTTAAAAGCAGTTTATAATCAAATGGATCAGTTACTGGGAAATACAATTTACAAGAACTTAGAAGGATTTAATAAACATATTAATGATAATGTTCATGCTGCTGGTTATGGTACTAAACAGGGTGTAATAGCTGCGATAATGTCATTAGCTTATGATTTTCCAGAGGCAACAGGCTATAAATTCTTTTATACTGCTCCACAAGGGTATACAATGAGAGAAGCTACAGATGGTATAGTACCGTGTAAGACAAATCTTGATTGCCGTGGGTTGATACAGTGGGCTATTCACAATGGTGGATATGATACTGAAGTATTAAATTTGGATAGAAGACAGAATTTTGAAGAATATGCAGAAGCTAATGGAATGGTAAAATCTGATATTAATTCTGCACAAGTTGGAGATGTTTTTTCAGGTAATGGATATGGAAGTAATCCACATATTTGGATGGTTGTTGGAACATATGGTGGTGGATATTATATTGCTGAAGAATATGGTGTGAATCATGGTTTAGTGATAAATAAACTCTCATTTGAAGAACACGCAGAAAGAGTTAAAGAACATGAAGCAAAATTGTATGACATGTCAAAGTTTTACAGTAATCCAAACAATGTAAGAGAGGAGAATAAATGATGAAAATAAAAGTAGGAGTAATATTTGGAGGAGATAGCGTTGAACATGAAGTAAGCATAATATCAGCCTTGCAAGCAATGGAAAACATGGATGAGGAGAAGTATGAAATAATACCGATTTATATAACTAAAGATAGACATTTTTATACTGGAAATTCTCTAAGGGATATGGAGACTTTTAAATACTTTGACAGTATGAAGAGATATTTAAAAGAGATAACATTTGTTATTAAAAATAATAAGGTGATTTTACAAAAAGTTAAAGGATTTTTTGGAAGAGTTGTTACTGATATAGATGTTGCTTTTCCTATAGTTCATGGAAAAGGGGTTGAAGATGGAACTCTTTCAGGATATTTAGAAACTCTAGGACTTCCTGTAGTTGGACCAAGTGTTTTAGGTGCGTCAGTTGGACAGGATAAAGTAATAGTTAAGCAAATATTAAGTAGTAATAATATTAAGACACCTAAATATGTTTGGTTTTATGACTTTGAATATGAAACATCTAAAGATGACATAATTAAAAAAATAGAAAAGTTAAAATATCCTGTAGTTGTTAAACCTGCTTGCCTTGGAAGCACAATAGGAATTAATATTGCGCATGATAAAAATGAGCTTGAGAGTTTTATAGAAGATGCTTTAAGTTATGATTCTAAACTATTAGTAGAAGAGGTAATACCTAATTTACTTGAGTTAAACTGTGCGGTTTTAGGTGATAGAGAGTACTTGGAGACGAGTTTGATTGCTGAAATGAAGATGAGACATGAACTTCTCACTTTTGAAGATAAGTATATTGGTTCATCTAAAAAAGGTATTAAAGGATCTAAAGGGGCAAATATGTCTAACAGTGATTTTAGAATACCAGCAAAGATATCTGATGAGATGACAAATAAAATATATGAAATATCTAAAGATGTTTTTAGAATATTGAATTTAAAAGGTGTTTCTAGAATAGACTTTTTAGTTAATAAAAAAACTGGTGAAATATACGTAAATGAACCTAATACAATTCCAGGATCTTTATCATTTTATATGTTTAAACCTAAGGGTAAAAGTTATAAAGATCTAATAGATGAACTTATAACGAGAGCCGTTAAAGGTTATAAAAATGAAAAGAGAAAGATATCGAGTTTTTCTTCAAACATTTTAAATAACTACAGTGGTAGTAAAGGATTTAAAAAGGGAATTAAATAAGAAGGTGAATAATATGAAAGACTATAAAGATACACTTTTAATGCCTAAGACTGAATTTAAAATGAGAGGTAATTTAGCTCAAAATGAGTCTATCCAAAGGCAAAAATGGGAAGAGATGGATCTATACAATTTAATTAAAGAAAAAAATAGGGATGGAAAACCGTTTATCTTACATGACGGACCACCTTATGCGAATGGTAATATTCATTTAGGTCATTCTCTAAATAAGATATTAAAAGATTTTATTAATAGATCTAAAATTATGGAAGGCTACTCAGTAGAATTTATTCCTGGATGGGATACACATGGGCTTCCAATTGAACAAGCTGTAACAAATAGTGGAGTAAATCGTAAAGAGATGAGTACTTTTGAATTTAGAGAGTACTGCAGAAAATACGCTTTAAAACAGGTTGATACTCAGAGAGAAGATTTTAAAAAGTTAAATGTTCTTGCTGATTGGGATAATCCTTATATCACTCTATTTCCTGAGTATGAAGCAAGACAAATTGAAGTGTTTGCTAAAATGGCTAAGAAAGGTTTAATATTTAAAGGCTTAAAACCTGTTTATTGGTCACCAAGTTCTGAGACGGCTTTAGCTGAAGCTGAAATAGAGTATAAAGATAGAAAAGATCCTTCGATATTTGTCTCTTTTGAAGTAGTAAAAGGAAATGAAAAGGTTAAACAAGATGACAAATTAGTAATATGGACGACTACTCCTTGGACTTTACCGGGAAATACTGGGGTTTGTGTAGGAGAGATGTTTGATTACTCTAGAGTAAAGGCTCAAGATGATATCTATATAATGGCAAGTGATTTAATAGATGATTTGATGAAGGAATTTGAATTTGAAAAATATGAAATAATAGATACATTTAAAGGTAGTGAACTATTAGATGTAGTATACAAGCATCCTTTTATGGATAGAACTTCTCCTGTCGTACTTGGTTCTCATGTTACATTGGATGCGGGAACAGGTCTTGTTCATACGGCTCCTGGATATGGTGTAGATGACTTTAATGTTGGAAGAAAGTACGATTTACCTTTGATAAACGGTGTTGATGATAGAGGCTATTTGACTGAAGAATCTGGAATGTTTAAAGGTTTATTTTTTGAAAAAGCTAATAAAGAGATAACTAAATGGCTCGATGAAAATGGACACTTGTTAAAATTAAAATTTATCACTCACTCTTATCCTCATGATTGGAGAACTAAGAAACCTATAATTTTTAGAGCAACTTCTCAGTGGTTTTGCAGTGTAGATAAGATTAAAAAAGACATTTTAAATACGATAGAAAATGACATTAAATTCCACAAAGATTGGGGTAAGACTAGAATATATAACATGATCGAAGGAAGAGGAGACTGGTGCATATCTAGGCAGAGAGCTTGGGGAGTTCCTATTCCGATATTTTACAATGAAGATGGCTCAGAGATAGTTGATTATGATGTCATGATGCACATATCTGAACTGTTTAAACAGCATGGATCTAACATTTGGTTTAAATGGGATGCCAAGGATTTACTTCCAAAAGATTATAAGAATAAAAAGAGTCCAAATGGTGAGTTTAAGAAGGAAACTGATATAATGGATGTTTGGTTCGATTCTGGAACTTCATTTGCCGGAGTACTTTTAGAAAGAGGTTTAAAGTATCCAGCTGATGTATATTTGGAAGGATCAGATCAATATAGAGGATGGTTTAACTCTTCTCTAATTTGTAGTATGGCTGCTTATGGAAAATCTCCATATAAAGAACTCGTATCTGCTGGATTTGTCTTAGACGGAAAAGGACTTAAGATGAGTAAATCTATCGGTAATGTAGTTGCTCCAATGGATGTTGTAAGTAAACAAGGATCTGATATTTTAAGACTTTGGGTATCTAGTGTAGATTATACTGAGGATGTTAAATTTTCTAATGAACTTTTATCAGGTGTTCAAGAGTCTTATAGAAAAATTAGAAATACTTATAGATTTATGCTTGGTAATTTATTTGACTTTGATCCAGATATTGACAGTGTTAAATACGATAAAATGGCATCAGCTGATAAGTATATGATGAATAGTATAAATGATTTAATAGTTAATGTTATTAAAGAATACGACAGTTACAATTATGATGAGATATATAAACTAATTAACAATTATGTAAACAGTTTATCTAACTTTTATTTAGACTTTACTAAAGACATTTTATATATTGAGAAAAGTGACAGTTTAGAAAGAAGAAGTGTTCAAACTGTATATTATAATATTTTACTTACTTTAATTAAATTAATGGCACCAATTTTACCTTATACATCTGAGGAAGTATATAAATTAATTCCTGGGGTAAAAGAGAAAAGTATTCATTTAGAGAGATTCCCAGAGGTTATAAAATATAAAGATTCTGAAGAGTTAAATGAAATGTGGGAACTATTCTTTAACATTAAAAACGATGTATATAAAGCCTTAGAGACAGCAAGAGATGAAAAGGTTATAGGAAAATCTCTAGAGGCTAAAGTATATTTGAATTTAATGGAAGAGGATAAAGAGACTTTAAAACCAATACTTACTAATTTAAAACAGTTATTCATAGTTTCAGACGTAATAATTACAGCTGAAGATTTGACAAAGTACAATTACTGTAAAGTTAAAGTTGTTAAATTTGATGGTGAAAGATGTGAAAGATGCTGGAACATATTTGATGAAAAAGATCTAACTGACAGTTTATGTCCTAGATGTCATAAAATAGTTAAAGAGGATTAATTTCCTCTTTTATTTATTTAATTTTTATAGTATACTTTAACTGGGAAGTGGTTTATTATGAAGTATTTTAAGAAAATTGAAGGAGATAGACTTTATTTATCTCCTATAAATATAGAAGATATTGAGATATATACTAAATGGATGAATGATAAAGAGGTTACTGAAAATATAGGTGTCTTTACTAAAGTTAAGTCTTTATTATCTGAAGAAGAGTGGATTAAAAAAAGCAGTGAGAAATATGCATTTGCAATTGTACTTAAAGAAAATGATGAACTAATTGGAAATATAGCTTTAAAACATGTAGATGGTATAAATGGAACAGCAACTTTAGGAGTTTTTATCGGAGAGAAAGAAAATAGAAATAAAGGGTATGGAAAGGAATCTATTAAATTATTACTAAACTATGGTTTTAATAGTTTAAATTTAAAAAATGTTATGCTTAAAGTTTATTCGTTTAATAAAAGGGCTATTAATACTTATAAAAAAATAGGTTTTAAAAAAATAGGAAGTAGAAGAGGAGCTTATTATAAAGATGGAAAGAGATATGACATAGTTTATATGGACATACTTAAAAGTGAATTTAACGATATAAAAGATTTTATTTTTACAGTTTAAAAGTATTGACAAAATGATTTAAAAAAAATATAATTTAATTAATATATGTTATCAAGAGTGGACGAGAGAAACGGCTCTATGACTCCACAGCAACCTATTTAAGTTAGGTGCTAAAACCGTCAAAGTATATAGTACTTTGGATGATAACTTTTTTCGTTATAATCCTTGTACTTTACGAGGATTTTTTGATTGCATATATTTAGAAGGAGGATTTATGAAAAAGTATTTTACATCAGAGAGTGTAACTGAAGGGCATCCTGATAAATTATGTGATTACATATCAGATAGTATTTTGGATGCATATCTAGAAAAGGATGAGAATTCTAGAGTGGGATGTGAGGTTGTAGCTGGCAAAAATGTCATATTTGTAACTGGTGAGATAACTTCAAAAGGAAAGGTAGATGTTGAAAAAATTGTCAGAAACGCTATAAAAGAAATAGGGTATTTTGGTGATGTAGATATAGACTATTTAAAATGTGATGTGATAGTTAATCTATCTAAACAGTCACCCGATATAGCTTTAGGGGTTGACAGTTCTAAAGATGATGGTGATATAGGTGCGGGTGATCAGGGAATAATGTTTGGATACGCCTGTAATGAAACTAAAGAGTATATGCCACTTGCAATTAGTCTATCTCATAAATTATCTGCAAGGTTAACAGAAGTTAGAAAGAAGGGAATAATTAAAGATATAGGTCCTGATGGAAAAGTTCAGGTAACTGTAGAATATGGTGATGAGGTTAGAGTAGATACAGTATTAATTTCTATCCAGCACAGATCAAATAAGGATTTATCTTTATTAAAAGAAGAGATAATTAAGGAAGTGATTGAGAAAATAATAAGTTCAAAATATTTAAAAAACACAAAATATTTAATTAATCCTACAGGAAGATTTGTAATAGGTGGTCCACTTGGTGATAGTGGCCTTACAGGAAGAAAAATAATTTGTGATACGTACGGAGGATATGCTAGATGCGGAGGAGGAGCTTTTTCTGGAAAAGATGCAACTAAAGTTGATAGATCAGCTTCATATATGGCTAGATTTTTGGCAAAAAACATAGTTGCAAATGGATATGCTGAAAAGTGTGAAATACAACTTTCTTATGCGATTGGAATGTCAAAACCTATCTCTATATACATAGATACATTTAATACGAATAAAATTCCACATTCCGAAATATTAAAAAAAGTAAATGCATTTGATTTGACTCCAAGTGGTATTATTAAATACTTAGATTTAAAAAAACCTATATATAAAAAAACGACCAATTATGGTCATTTTGGAAAAGAATATCTGCCTTGGGAAAAGATAGTTGAAATGTAGAAGTCCTAATTGGATTTCTTTTTGTATTTTCTATTAAACTTTTCTATTTGAGATATTATTTTTACTTTATCTTTATTTAAATAATTTAAATCTTCATGTGGACAGTTTTCTACTCCTATAGTTGGGCACATTGTTATAATTTTATTTGTATTGTGAAAAGTTACCACTAAAAAATAATCTGTAATTTTATTATGGTCTCTTCCGCAGTCGTTGTATTTAAAATAATACGTATCTTCAAATATACCTGTACAAAGTTTTTTCTTTGATGGAGTAATATTTTTTATCTCTTTTAATGCTTCATCTAATTTAAAGTAAGGACTAAAAATAGCTAGATTCGATTTGTCAACATTACTATTGTAATCAGCCATGTGTTTTTCTATATGTTTTAAAAAATCCTCTTCGTTATAATCTGCCATCTGATTAAAATAGTATCTAGAATAATCCCTATTTGAATCTAATAGACCTAGTTTTTTTTCACACACAAAAGGTATTATATTAAAACTTTCAGTTAATAAAAAGTGAGTTTTATTATAGTACTCATATAATTCATTATATTTTTCAAGTTGAGCTAGAATTCTATATTTATTTATTATAATAGTTCTATTTAAATAATCATTTTTTTTAAAAAATTTTGTATAATTAATGTCATTTTTACTCATTTCCTCCACATAGTTAATTATTTTAATCGCATCTTCTACTTTACCTAGAACGAGTAGCGAATGTGCGTAATGAGTATACGCACTATAGTCATTTGGATACTTATCTATGTATTTTTCAAAAGCACTTATCGCGCCTATGGGATCATATTTAATCATCTCCATACATTTTTCCAAACTACGATAGTTAAAAAAATCTTTCATAGTATTCCCCCCCAAAACCATTATATAGACATTGTTGTATTTGTCAAATTACCTATTTAAATGGTATAATTTTTATGGTAGGAGAGTTTGATAAATGAGTAAAGTGAAGTTAGATTTGATTGATAGAAATGAAAATGGAGAGAGATACTCTATAAAGGTATATATACCTATGAGTTTAGGCTTTATAGAAAACGTAACATTTATACTAGATAATGTAGATATATATAATATGAATTATTTATGTAAAAAAGGTGAATTTGCAGTTTTTGAATTAGAAAAATATTTTCCTACAAAAGCTATTTATCACTTTTATTTTAAGTTTTGTGCGAATGGTGCTGAAAAAATATTTGATGAATCTTTTTCCCTAAGTGTCAATTTTAAAACTCCTAAATGGACACATGGAAAGATGATGTACCACATATTTGTAGATAGATTTAGTAAAGATAAAGATTTGAAACACATGAAGAATAGATTTATTCATAAAAACTGGAATGAGGAAATAATAACTGGTCCAGATGAAAATGGATTTTGGAATACTGACTTTTACGGAGGAAGTTTAAAGGGAATTATAAATAAATTATCATATATTCAAAGTTTAGGTGTAGATATACTATATTTAAGTCCAATATTTTATAGTCAGTCTAATCACAGATATGATACTTCAGATTACGAGTTAATTGATCCTTATTTAGGTGATGAATGTGATTTGATTAAGCTTTGTGATGAGTGTCACAAAAGAGGAATGCATATCATATTAGATGCAGTTTTTAATCACACTGGAAATGACAGTAAATACTTTAACGAATACTCTAATTTTGATATACTTGGAGCTTATAATAGTAAATCATCTGAGTACTATGATTTTTATAGAAGGAAAAATGATAGTTTTGAATATTGGTGGGGGATGAAAAATCTTCCTGTTTGTGATGGAAACTCACCTCACTGGCAAGATTATATATATGGTGAAGGAGGTATAATTGATAAGTGGTTTAAATGTGATATTGATGGACTTAGATTAGATGTGGCTGACGAACTTACAGATGAGTTTATAGAAGGAATTAGAGGTGCTGTTAAGAGAAATAAAGAAGACGGTTTTATCTTAGGTGAAGTTTGGAAAAATCCGATGAGAATGAATAGAGGATATATATCATCCGGTAAGGGTATGGATTCAGTTATGAATTATCAATTGGTAGATGCTTTGATAAGGTATTTTAAGTATGCAGATGTATATAGAATTAAAGAAGTGTTAAATGAATTAAAATATGAATACCCTAAAGAGACATTATTTTCACTTATGAATTTTACATCAACACACGACATTTCTAGAGCTATTAACATATTTGGAAGTGATAGATTTAAAAAAGATGGGGAGTGGGCCTGGAATTTGTATGATGAAGATTATGAAAAAAGCAGAGTTTTTAAACTGTCTAATTATGAATATGAAAAAGGAAAAGAACTATTTAAATTGTATCTTTTTACTTTGACATTTTGCCCTGGAATTTTATCAATATTTTACGGTGATGAAATAGGAATGGAAGGAGAGGGAAATTTATATAATAGAAAAGCTTTTACCTGGGATAAAATTGACTATGATTTACTTGAGTATTTTAGATTTATAGGTAATGTTAGAAAAGAAGAGTACTATTCAGAAGCAGAATTTAATCCTTTAGAAATTAATGAAAAAACATTATCATTTGAGAGAATATCTGATAAATATAAATATGAAACGATAGTTAATAGAACTGATGAGGAAATAAAAATAGATTTGCCACAAAACTTTGATAAAATTTATACATTGAATTCAAATAGAAATGTTTTAAAGCCACATGGTGGAATTACGATAAGAAAAAAATAGTAAATGAATACTATTTTTTTCCAAATATACCAGTTATTCCAAAGGAATTTTTATACATAAAATATAGTGGACTATTTGTAACTAATTCAAAATCTCCTATATATTCAACGACCTTTGAATGAAAGTTCATTTTGAATTCATTTAATCCTTTGTATTTGCTATTTTCTTCGTTTATATTAGATACACCACCTAAATTTAATCTTTTAAATCCAAGCTTCGCATATCTTCCAATCAACTTCCAAATCAAAAGTTGTTTTGCCCCAAAATTTTTAAAATCGTCATCATATCCATCCATTATGATGTGTACTTCATCTTGCCATTTAACGACTAGAGCTGTTGAAATGATAATACCGTTTGGGTATTTTTTTAAATATTCAGTAGCTTTCGCAAGTTTATTTTTATATTTTACAACTTCTTTATCTGCTGAAAGTTTTTTGTTTATTACTCTATCAGGATTTTTTTTACTGTCTATGAGCATAGTATTTAATTCATGACTTTCCTTAGTGTATTTACTGTGCATGTTTTGAATATGTTTCAAATAGTCTGTAGTATCTAATTTGCTGTAATAAAAATCGATCATATTATTTTTGTTATATGAATCATATAGATCGTTAAAGTATTCCAAATCCCTTGGATATTTTTTCTTTGTTTGCATGTATAAATATTTTAGATCTTCTTTTTCCCCGTGATATATTTTAATTCCATCTCTAACTGCTTTTCTAATTTTGTTTCTAGTACTTTTATCCATATTTCCAAACAGTTTAATAAAATTTAAATTCAAATTGATATACGACTCAAATCTCGGTTTTAAAGCTTCAAAATAGTTATTGTAACCTAGGTGAAAGTATCCATTTTTAATAAGTCTATCATATGTTACTGAAAAATCATTATTGTTAAATATTACTCTTCCTTTATGATCATATACTTTTCTAATTATCATGGGATTAACTTTAACTGCTACTATATCTCTTTTTCCTAAGAATTTTTTTAAAACTTTAGTAAAATTAATTAACAGTTTTTCATTGTTGTAATCTATTAAAAAACCTCTAGGTGCGAGTGCATATTTAAATCCGTTAACTTTATAAACTAAAATTAAACTAGCCGCTTTCATATAACCGCCTTCAATATATCCTAAATAAAGACAATCATATTCATGTTTTTTCATGACGTTTCCATAGTTTATTGTCTGATATACGGAAGAGGGTAAAAACTTACTTGTAAATTCAAAAAAATCATTTTCACTTAATAGTTTTATTTCCATATAGCTCTCCTTAACTGTAATTTATTATACCATAGTTTGATAAATTTAAACAGTACTAAAAGTTTTCATATTTAAACTCTATTGTTAATATAAATATATAGGTGATAATAATGGATAAAGTAGGAATTGCTAGAGGTCTGTTTTACTACTATTACGGTGATATTTGGAAAAAGTTTTTTGATGAGTTAAATGTAGAATATGAAATTAGTCCAAGAACTAATAGACAGATAATGGATATGGGTCTTAAAAAAGCAAATGATGAAATGTGCCTTTCTTTAAAAACTTATTTAGGGCATATTTGCTATTTAAAAGATAGATGTACATATTTACTTGTTCCAAGAATATGTAACTATAATTCATCTAATCAGACATGCACTAACTTTTGGGCTATATATGATATTGTAAACAATTTATTTGATAAAAAAGTACTTACATATAATATAGATTTAGATAAAAAAGAAACATTAAAAAAAGGACTATTTAGAATAGGTACTACACTAGGGAAGAGTAAATTAGATATTAAAAAAGCTTATATAAAAGCTATGAAGCATTACTATGATAATAGGAAAAAGTTAATAGATGACAATTATAAAAGATTAAATAGTAAAAAGATTAAAATACTCATAGTTTCTCATCCCTATAATACTTATGATGATATGATTGGAGGAAATATTGTTAAATATTTAAAATCAAACGACATAGAAGTAATATTTTCAGATAGATTTGATACATTTAAAAATAGTGGCGTAAAACTATCTAAAGATTTATATTTTAAATACAGTAAGGAGTCTTTAGGAGGTATAGTAAAGTCATATGATAAAATTGATGGAATTATATTTGTATCATCATTTCCATGTGCGCCAGATAGTTTAGTAAATGAACTTGTAATTAGAAAGATTAAAAAACCATGTATAAACATCATAATAGATGAATCAGAAGCTTTTACGGCTTTAGAAACTAGACTTGAGAGTTTTATAGATATGATAAGGAGAAATGCCTATGTATAATGTATCTTTTCCGAGAATGGGAGATTATGATGTTCCAGCTAAATTCTTATTAACTCACGTATTAAATGTAAATGTAATTAGTCCTCCTAAGATAACTGAAAGAACAGTAGAACTTGGAACTAAATATTCCCCAGAATTTATATGCACTCCTTTTAAATATACTTTAGGAACGATGATAGAGTGTTTAAATAAGGGGGCGGAAATTCTTATTCAACAAGGCGGGGGATGTAGATATGGATATTACTCTGAACTTCAGGAGAAAATACTTAAAGATTTAAATTATGAATTTAAGATGGTTAATCTAGTTACTGAAGGAAAGCTGAGAATTAAAAGAATTAACAGATGTTTTAAAAAAATAAATCCTAAATATAGTAAAATTAAAGCTATTTACTATACATTTATAACTATTAAAATGATAAAGTATATGGATAAGATAGATGAATATATTAGGGAAAATATCGGTTTTGAAATTAAGCAAGGATCATTTGAAAATATTAAAGAAGAGATGCTTATTAAATTTGGGAAAGTTAGGTCGTATCATGAACTTAAGGTACTATATAGAAATTATCTAAATAGAATTAGAAAGGTTAAAATATATAAACCTGACGATAGACTTAAGGTAGGTATTATAGGTGAGTTATATACAGTTATGGAACCTTATTCAAATTACTTTTTAGAAAAGGAACTTGCCAAAAATGGTATTGAAATTAAGAGGTTTACAAATGTAGATTATCTCTTTTTTAAAAAGGGTAAGAGGATGAGAAAATATTTGAAAAAAAATAAATATGTAAAGTATTCTATGGGAGCAGATGCAGCTGATAATGTAGCAAATACTGAGTATTTGTGTACTCACGGGTATGATGGAATTATACATATAAAGTCTTCTTTTTGTACGCCTGAGATAGGTGCGATGAGTTTAATAAATAAGGTAGCTGATAAATATGGAAAACCAGTTTTATTTTTTACGTTTGACACTCAAAGTTCTACTGCTGGAATAAAAACTAGGTTAGAAGCTTTTTACGATATGCTTGAGATGAGGAGGAAAATATGAAAGAGTGCTATTTGGGAGTTGATATTGGATCTATATCAACTAAAGGAGTAATAATAGATGAGAGAAATGATATAATATGTAAATCTTACATATGGACTGAAGGCAATCCGGTAAAGGCTGTTAGGAAACTTATAAATATACTTAAAAAGGAACTTCCAGAAAACTGTATTATTAAAGGTATAGGTACAACTGGAAGTGCGAGAAAATTAATAGGTTTAATGCTTGGGGCAAATGCTATTAAAAATGAGATAACTGCTCATGCAGTGGGCACTTTATCATTTCACAAAGATGTTAAAACAATATTAGAAATTGGTGGACAAGATTCAAAGGTTATTTTAATTAGAAATGGAATTATAACTGATTTTGCGATGAATACGTTATGTGCGGCGGGAACTGGGTCGTTTTTATCTTCGCAAGCTAAAAGGCTTGGGGTTTCTGTAAATGATTTTGGTTCTTACGCTTTAAAATCAAACAGTCCTGTTAAGATAGCGGCTAGATGTACGGTATTTGCTGAATCTGATTTAGTCCATAAAGCTCAGGTTGGATACTCTAAAGAAGATATCATTGCTGGACTTTGTAAAAGCGTAGTTTTAAATTATTTAAACAACGTGTGTAAAGGAAAGAGAATTCAATCACCTATAGTATTCCAGGGGGGAGTATCTAAAAATGAAGGGGTAGTTAAATATTTTAAAGAGATATTAAATGAGGATATTTATGTAGATGATAATGGTCATTTAATGGGGGCGATTGGAATTGCAATTTTATCTAGAAAAAATAAAAATGGCAAATCATATTCTTTAGATATAAATGACATTAAATTTGAAACTAAGGGTTTTGAATGTACACTTTGTCCGAATAACTGTGAGATAGTTAGAATAATTAAAGATGGTAAAAAGATAGATTCTTTTGGAAGTAAATGTGGAAGATACTAATATTTGACATAAAAATATTTTTAGTGTATATATTTATTTGTGGAGATGAGAAATAAATGGGCAAAAAATTAGTTATAGTCGAGTCACCGACAAAAGTTAAATCAATTGGTAAATATTTAGGTAGTGATTATATCGTATCTTCAAGTAAAGGGCACATTAGAGATTTATCAACTAAAGGTAAATACGGTTTTGGTGTGGATATAGAGGATAATTTTAAACCTGATTATAAGACTATTAAAGGTAAAAAAGCAGTTATAGATGAGCTTAAAAAAGAGGTTAAAAAAGTAGATAAAGTATATCTTGCAACCGATCTCGATAGAGAAGGAGAGGCAATTGCTTGGCATTTATATGATGTGCTTGGATTAAATGATGATAATTATAGTAGAGTAGTATTTAATGAGATAACTAAAAATACGATAATAGAAGCTATTAAAAAAGATGGTAAAATAGATAAAAATTTAGTTAATTCTCAGGAGACTAGAAGGATACTTGATAGGATAATTGGTTTTAGACTTTCTAAATTAATACAATCTAAAACTGATGGTTCTTCTGCTGGTAGGGTTCAAAGTGTCGCATTAAAATTAATCGTCGATAAAGAAAGGGAAATTGAAGCTTTTATACCTGAAGAATACTGGACAATTAGTGCGGAGTTTGATGGGTTTAAGGCTGATTTATTTAACTATAAACATAAAAAAATAGAGATTAAAAATGAAAAAGAAGCAAATGACATTTTAGATAAATTATCTAAAGCATTTGAAATAGAGAAAGTAGATAAAAAGGAAAAAAACAAATCATCTAGACCACCTTTTACAACGTCAACTCTTCAGCAAGCAGCTGCTAATAAACTTAGATTTTCTTCTAGAAAGACTATGAGTGTTGCCCAAAAACTATATGAGGGAATAGATCTAGATAGTGAAACAGCAGGTTTAATTACTTATATGCGTACTGATTCAATTAGACTTTCTAATGAGTTTATCGCAAGTGCTTATAAATTTATTGAAACTAAGTATGGTAAAGAGTATACGGGAGCTGTTAAAAAGAGTAAGAAAACTGAAAACGTACAAGACGCTCATGAGGCTATAAGACCTACGGATATTAATAGAACTCCAGAGTCTATTAAGAAATATTTATCAGCCGATGAGTATAAACTATATAGAATGATTTACTATAGAGCGCTCGCTAGTATAATGGCTCCTGCTAAGGTATTAGGAACTACAATTATACTTAACAATAATGATTATCAGTTTAAGGCAACTGGTCAAATAATAACTTTTGACGGTTATTTGAAGGTATTTAAGGATTATGAAGATACTAAGGATACTACGCTTCCGCCATTTGATCAGTATAAATCAAATGTTATTGTATCAAATGAGATAAATAAATGCCAACACTTCACTGAACCACCTGCACGTTATACAGAAGCTAAATTAATTAAAGAGATGGATGAACTTGGAATAGGAAGACCCTCAACTTATGCGACTATAATTGACAATATTAAAAAAAGAGGTTATGTGAGTTTAACTGATAGAAAGTTTGTTCCAACTGAGATAGGTTTTGAGGTTACTGATAAACTTCAGGAATTTTTCTCTAATTTAATAAATGTCGAATATACAGCTGGTATGGAAAGTGATTTGGATAAAATAGCTGAAGGAAAAGAAGTATGGTATGAAGTATTAAAGGATTTTTATAAAGATTTTGAACCATTGGTTAAAGAAGCTTTTGATAAAATGCCCAAAAAGGAAGCAGAAAAAACTGGTGAAGATTGTCCTGAATGTGGTCACCCTTTAGTTATTAGAAAAGGAAGATATGGTGCTTTTACTGCTTGTAGTAATTTTCCAGAGTGTAAGTATATTAAACAGGAACCTAAAGAGATTAAGGAAATATGTGACTGTCCTAATTGTGATGGCAAGATAGTTGAAAAGACAACTAGAAGAGGGAAATTATTTTATGGATGTAATAATTATCCAAAGTGTAAAACAGCTTATTGGGATAAACCTTTAGGTGAAAAATGTCCTAAATGTGGGGAGATGCTTGTTATAAAAAACGATACTGTTAAATGCACAAAATGTGATTATGTAAAAGATTAGGAATTCTAATCTTTTTTTGTAATATTGTTTTAAATTAATAATATACTTTATTAGAGATGGTTACTAGGAGGATGAATAAAATGATTAACAAAAGAAGCTTGTGGTTTTTAACTTTATTCAGTTTGATATTAGTACTTAGTGTATACTACATTACTATGCCAAGTGAACTTTTAATGGCAACTAATAATGGAAGTAAAAAGGAAGTTTCAACGGAAAAAGAGGAGGAAAACTCTGAACTTGTCGCTCTTAGAGTTGAAGAAGAAGAGAAGATGCTTGATAAAATGACAGAATTAAAAAAAATACTTACAGATTCTAAAGCTTCAACTGAAGAGAAGAATAAGGCATTTGAACAACTTCAAAATTTAAGTAAAAACAGATCAAAAGAAGAGGAAGTTGAGAAAAAGATTGAGGAAGAATTTAAGATTAAATCATTTGTCAGTATAAATGAAAATAATGTCAATGTAGTTGTCGATAGTACTGAACATAACAGAACTATCGCCAATAAAATCATGAGATCTGTTCAATCTAATTTTGATGTTCCTATGAAAATATCTGTAAAATTTCAAAAATGAACTTTCAACTTAAATTGGAAGTTTTTTAGGCTATTAATACTCGCAAAATATATAATAAATCATAAAATAAACTGTATATAACCACCCTAGGGAAAGCGAGGTTAATATGAAAAATAGTATTCTAACTAAAAGGGAACGTGAAGTTTTTGAATTATTAATTCAAAATTACGATACAAATGAAATTGCCAGTAATTTAGGTATTAGTGATAAAACTGTTAGAAATCACATTTCGAATGCTATGCAAAAACTCGGTGTTAAAGGTCGTGCTGGTGCAGTAATAGAACTTTTAAGACTTGGAGAGATTTCACTTTAAAAGGTTAATAATAAAACCTTTTTTTCATATGATTAAATAGGTGATAAGTTAATGCTTAAAAAAATATCTATTAGAAAATTATTAATGGCTTTCGCCGCTTTATTTGCTATGGGTTTAATCTATCTTCTTCCTGATAGAGATTACAAATTATATCCTGATGAAGAATTAGAATATACATCATCTGATAATAAAGTATCTGCATTTTTAATGGATAAGGATATGTATGTATCTTTAACTGAAGTTTCTGTAAGTGAAAACAGTACTCTTAAAAAAGCTCAGGAACTAATTAAAGTACTTACAATCGGTAAAGGTGACAGTAAACTTCCAAATGGTTTTAGCGCGATTATTCCTCCTGATACTGAGGTTTTGAGTATGGATATTGATAGAGATGTTTTAAAAGTAGATTTTTCTAAAGAACTATTAGATGTAGAAGAGTCTTTAGAGGAGAAGATGATCGAATCAATTGTATATACTTTAACATCAATAGATGGAGTTGATAAGATAATTATTTATGTAGAAGGTGACATTTTAACTAAACTTCCTAAAACTAAAATAAATCTTCCGAGTACTTTGGATAAGTCATTTGGAATAAATAAAGAGTTTAATTTAACTAGTACTAAAGATATAACTGATGTTACAGTATACTTTATAAATCAGATCAATGACAACTACTATTATGTTCCAGTAACTAAGTATTTAAACGATTCTAGAGATAAAATAAGTATAATTGTCGAAGAGTTATCTATAGGTTTTAATCCAAGTAGTAATCTTATGAGTTTTATGAGTGATGATGCAAAACTTGTTTCAAGTGTACTTGATGAGAATACTTTTAAGCTTGAACTTGAAAAAAACTCATCTTTAGATGATGTTAGAGATTATATAGATAAAACTCTTTCTCTGTCTATATGTGCGAATTATGAAGTTGAAAATGTTAAAATAAACGAAGAAGATAGAAAGTGTCAATAATTTTATTATTAACTGTTGACTAAATAGCATCAAATTATTTAAAATTGTATTAGGAGGATGAGTTATGAATGTATTAGATATTATAGATAAAAAAGAAAAAGGAGAACTTCTTTCTAAAGAAGAGATTAAATACGTAATTGATGGCTATTTAGATGGAAGTATAGAGGATTATCAGATGTCAGCTTTTTTAACTGAAGTTGATCTATTAGGTCTTTCTTTTGAAGAGACTTTAGCTCTTACTGATATAATGCTCAATAGTGGAGATAAGTTATCTTTGGATATAGAAAATCTAGCTGATAAGCATTCTACTGGAGGTGTTGGTGATAAGACTACTTTAGTTTTACTTCCTTTAGTTGCCTCTCTAGGTATAAATGTTGCTAAAATGTCAGGTAGGGGTTTAGGTCATACTGGAGGAACTATTGATAAATTAGAATCTATTAGAGGATTTAATACTTCTATGAGTTTTAATGATTTTAAAAAACAGATTAAAAAAATAGGTGTAGCTTTGACTGGTCAGATGGCAAATTTGGTTCCAGCAGATAAGAAGATATACGCATTAAGGGACGTTAGTGGAAGTGTCGATTCAATTCCTTTAATCGCATCAAGTATAATGAGTAAAAAACTTGCGAGTGGATCTGATAATATAGTTATCGATTTAAAAGTTGGTTCAGGAGCTTTAGTTGAAAGTTTAGATGAAGCAAGAAGGTTAGGAAAACTGATGGTTAAAATTGGTAAAAAATATGGAAAAAGTACTACGTGTTTGTTAACTAATATGGATGAGCCTTTAGGTTATGCGGTTGGAAATAAACTGGAGGTTATAGAAAGTATTGATACTCTAAAAGGTAAAGGACCGGATGATTTAGAAAAGTTAGTAATAGAACTATCTAGTTTGATGATTTATCCATTTAAAAACATTTCTATATCAGAAGCAAGAGAGATATCTTATGAAAACATTAAAAATGGAAAAGCATATCAAAAGTTTAAAGAGTGGGTTCAAATGCAAGGGGGAGACTTATCTAGTTTAAAAGTAAATGGAAATGTTATGGAAGTACACTCTAAAAAAGATGGATACGTTAAAAAAGTGGATGCTTTAAGTATAGGAAAACTCGCTCATAAATTAGGAGCTGGAAGGCTTAAAAAAGAAGATGTAATTAATCATGATGTTGGTATTGTTTTAAAAGTTAAAGTTGGAGATTATGTTAAAAAGGGTGACGTGCTTTTGACTATAATATACGATAAAATTAAGGTAACTGAGGAAGAAGTTTTAGAATGTTTTGAGATTTCTGTTGAAAAAGTGTTACCTCAAAAACTCATAATTGATATCATTAAGTAGGTGTTTTTATGGCAATAACTAAAACTAAATTTATAAACTATGTCAGATGCCCTAGATATGTCACATTAGATGGAATAAAGAAAAGTGCTTTATTAGATGATATGGATATATATGAGTATATGAAGGAAGAAGAGATAGAAAAAAGAGATGAGTTAATATCCCATCTAATAGATGAAGAGGGAAATGATTTAATTGACGTAACTGACAAGCAGCTTAATACAATGATGCCATACTATAACGAGGTAGAACTTTTAGCTGGTTCTATAGCTAGTAAGTATTTTGATGGCTCATTTAAATACTCTAAAACTACTTATAATCAGGAGAGTTTTGATGCAATCATAAATAATTCTAGATATATATGTTATGTGGATATATACAATGAAAACGATGATGGGATAAATATAATTGAATGTAAAGCAACTACAACTAATAAGTATTTAAATTTATCTTATAAAGGAAAGTCTATATTTGCTAAAGATGAGAAAGGTATATATAGATTACTTGAAGAATTAAATATAGATGATTATATGCCATCTAAAACGTATGATAAGCTTAAGGAAAAACTATTTGATAAATATTCGCCAGCCGGTCATTATGTATATGATTTAGCTGTTCAGAGATTTATAATAGAAAATGATTTAAAACAAAACGGTGATGATAGAAAAGTAAACTACTATTTAGGTGTTTTAAATAGTGAATATGTATTTGATGGTAAATATGAAAATGGCAAACCTGTATATGATGAGATAAATGGTGAAGAAATCATTTCATTTATAGATTTAACTTCTGTTACTGAAAAGCTTATGGATAAAATTGATTTAGAATCTAAAATGGTTTCAGGTTATATAAATGACTTTCATGATGATATTGTTCCTTTAGGAGTTTGGTGTGAGAAAAATAAGACACATAAGTGTAAGTTTTGCCCAGTATGTTTTGATAGAGTTCCGAGTAAAAATTCCATATTCTCATATATGGATTCTCATCATGGATTTAAAAAGAATAATGTTAAATATACTGATTATGATTTAGTTAATGAAGGTAAAGTAGGCATTTTAGATATCGATGAGAGTTATTTAACCAGATATAAAAATGTAATTCAAAGAAGGTCAGTTGAAAGTGGTAAACCTTATATAGATGTAGATAAAATTAAAGATGGACTTGATACGATAAAATATCCAGTATATCATTTAGATTTTGAGACGTTTCCCTGTCCACTTCCGAGGTATAGAGGAGAAAGACCTTATACTCAGTCAGTGTTTCAGTTTTCACTACATATAGAAAAAGAACCTGGAGTATGTGATAATGATAAGGATCACTTTGGTTTTCTTTCTAAAGATCACTTGGATAGAAGAGAAGAGTTAATTAAATACATGTGTGATTTAATAGGTGATGGAACCGTTATAGTCTACAATGAATCATTTGAGAAAACTAGAATTAAAGAACTTTCTTTAATATTTCCTAAGTATAGAGATAAACTTTTAAAGATTAATGATCAGATATTTGATTTAATGAACATAGTTAAAACTAAAACTAAAATGTATGAAAAACTCGGATATGATAAAGATAGAGCGAAGCTAATAAATTATTATCATCCTTCTATGGACGGATCTTATTCAATTAAGAAAGTATTACCGGTGTTTTCCTCTTTAACTTATCAAGGTATGGAAGTTGCAAATGGAGTTGATGCGATGATAACATATGCTTCTTTTCCTAAATTAAATGATAAAGAGTTTAAGCATAGATATCAAAAGTTAGTTGAATATTGCAAGCAGGATACTTATGCGATGTATAAAGTTTTAGAGGGTTTAAGAAAATGTGTTAAATAATGTCAATAAATTAAATATATGTTGATTAGAGAAATAAAACAGTCTATAATTAATACTAAAGGAGAGTGGTATAATGTTATATCCGTCAATAGATTCACTTCTTAATAAGATTGGTTCAAAGTACTTACTTGTCAATATAGTAGCTAAAAGAGCTAAAGAAATGGAAAAAACTGAACATTTTCAGATTAAGGAAAGTGAATATAAATCCTCTAAATTTATTGGTAAAGCATTGGAAGAAGTCAATGAGGGGCTCATTAATATAGAAGAAAAAACTGATTAATAACTATTGATTTTTTAATCCTTTTATGGTAAATTATTGTAAGTTGGAGGGATAATAGTGGAAATATTATTAATTATAGTATCAATTTTATTAATCGCGATAGTTTTACTTCAAAGTGGTAAAGCAGTAAGCCCATCTAGTAGTATATTGGGTGGTAATGACGAGTTATTTGCAGCACGTAAGGAAAGAGGAGGAGAACTCTTTATTACTAGGTTAACTGCTGTTTTAGGTGCTTTATTCTTCATAATATGTATTGTTATGCAATTTGTAAAATAGATCAATTTGGTCTTTATACAATTAGTATATAATATTATTGCATTTGAAAAAGTACATTAATAAGACAATGTTTCTCGCTTCTGGGTGGCTCGCGAGTAATAAGTAATCCCAGACGAAAATGTTTTGAAAACTTTATCTATGTGATAGAGTTTTCTTTTACATATACTGTTTACTGAAGTTGATAGCTTATGAGAATAAAAACAGGCTATTTGTATCACATAAAAGACGAAAAGATAGTATGTAAAAAAATAGAAAAGTTTGGTTTTTGTAATACAATATTACTATAAAACATTTTTAATAAAAAAACAGCAATATTGTTACAAAATGCTTTTCCTACATTAGAAAAATAAATTGATCACGTACATACTATTGATGGTAAGCCAGCTGAAGTTCCAAAAACTTTGAGTAAAATTATATTAGAAAACTTTAACAATTTAATGAAATTAAAAGAACGTGGAATAGATTTATTATTTACCGATGTAGATAAAATCAAAAAGATTATGCTTGACGAATTAGAAACTTCCAATAAATAGCTCTCTCTATCTTAAAAGGTAGAGTTTTTTTATTAAAAAAAGGAATTTAATGTATTTATATCGTATGTTATATATAGAGGGGCAAAATAGAATTGGAGGTGAGATTAAATGAAAAAACTTATAATTGTTATTTCTTTAATTGTTATGATTCCATGTGTTTTTGCTAAAGAATCTCGTGTAAAGTATAAGTATTATAAAATTAATAGAGTATATGGACCTTATGCTGAAGCTTCTGATGAATTTCCACTATTAGATACTGAGGATTATATCTATTCTGATTATGTTACTTCTACTACTTTAGAAGAAAAAGAAGGTAGAGAATTTTCTAGTAGAGAAGTTTGGGAGTATGAGAGAGTTAAAGACGTTAATTACATAACTATTATTAATCATACTGATGATGCATCTATTAGAGAAATTACTGTTAAATGTAATGGTGAGAAGATTGATTATGACATATATGATGATATAGATAATTTTAAGAAATCTTCTTCTATAACTTTATATTTATCTAAAAAAGTTGATCCAACTAAATTAGAGTTATACATTAAAACTAATTTAAATTACTCAGATATGACTTTTATAATTGGATGTGACAAAGTAGATTATGCAGAACTTTTAGCTGGTTTTGCATATGAGTATTATTTTTATGGCAGATATGCAAGTTATAAGAATGGTGATATATGGACTCTAGATTACTATAATGATATTCAGCCTTCATCTAGAATAATGAGATTAGTTGGAAATACAACTCTATACACTTATAGAGATAAACTATATCATTCATATAAAGAAGTAAAAGAGTATTATCCTGAATATTTATCAGGTCCTATTAATGATTATACATTTAGAGACGAAGAAGATTTTATAATAGAAGATGAATCTAAAACAAATGATAATCTTCAAACTTCATCAGATAAAGATGTAGTTATAATAGATGTTCCAAACACATCTATTAGTTATGAGACTATAACAGGTAATTTAATAAGAAATAGTCCTTATTGATTAGAAAGTACTTATAAACTTTCTTTCATTTAAAAATGAGTTGTTTTACTCATTTTCTCTCTGTTTAAATTAAAAAAACGATTGAGATAATTACATTAAAGGAATTTTTGTAAAATTTAAAAAAACTAGTTTATTTAAAATATATTATTTTAGATCTAATACTATGTTGTTAATGTGTCAATTTGAACTATATTTTAAAAAAATATTGACTTGTCTGCAGAAAATTTGCTATACTTTTTATAAGTATACTAATGGACTATAAAATAAAATAATTTTTACTAATATGGAGGTATTAACATGCATAGGCAGAGAAGAAAAAGAAAAATAGTTTTAGTTTTTTTGCTTATAGTACTTGTTTTTATGGGTATAGGATACTCAGCTTTTTCGAGTAATTTAAGAATAACAGGAAATACAAAAATAACGTCTGATTGGGATGTAGAGATAACAGGTATATCAGCTCCTACAATAAATGGATCTGCAGAAGAGGTAAATGTACCGACATATGATAAACTGTCTGCAAATATAAATGTTAATTTATATGAGCCAGGAGATAGTGTAGAATATGATGTAACAATATCTAATTTAGGTACAATAGATGCAACTTTAGATAATTATACATTAGGAACATCTACTGACTCAATGATAGTAACCTTTTCTAATTTTACTAAAGGAGAAATACTATATAAAAAAGGTCATTCAAATTCTACTAAAGATGTGCACGTAAAAGTAGAA